>NZ_JBJEFJ010000122.1:0-9641 GCF_051873915.1 Pradoshia sp. | reverse complement strand
TACTTGAATACCTCTGCCGTAATAATCAGCCAGACACCGCCTGCTGCATAGCCGGCAAGAACATCGCTTGGATAATGGACGCCAAGATAGATTCGGCTATAGCCCATTAATATAATCATCACGGTGCAGACTACATAGACTGGAAGGCGTATATGCCAGTTCTTCGTCAAGCGGGTCGCGATAATCATCAACGCTCCATACAAAATGAAAGAGGACATGGAATGCCCGCTCGGAAAGCTGAATCCATTCTCAACGACAAGGGGATTCAAGGATGGGCGTTCACGTTGAAAGGTCCATTTCAGGTATTTGTTCACGTAGGCTCCGGATAAGCAGACAAATAGGAGGAATGCCGTACTCAAATAATGGCGCTTCCAAATAAACCAGATTGAAAATAGGACTACTAGCACGATGTTTCCCTTAATCGTCCCAAGGCTTGTCAATAAAAGCAGGACATTGGTGCTCATATCGTTGATGCTCCCCTGGACCACTTGGATGATACCTAAATCAAATCGGTGCAGGCTGTCGCCGTCAATTCCCCTGGCAAGATGAACAAAGAGATACGTTAATCCGGCCAGGATTATGAGGGAGATGAGAAGCCTGCCTGCTTTAAATTGCAGTCGCCCGCTCCATGGCACAATTAATCACACACCTTACTCTTTTGGATAATAAGAAAACTATATGGCCTCAATAATATTTTTCACATGGCTGACAAAGGCATCATATGCTTTCGTTTCATTTTCAAAGCTTTCTCTCTCACCAAAATGAATCTTCTTAGCCTCTAAGTCTACAGTCAAAGTCTGTTTATACTCATAGGTGGCATTCCCGATTAAATCAATCCATGTTTTCTCTGGCAGATCGTGAACATGACACTTTACCATCCCTCCTGGATTATAAACATCGAGCAGCACTTCATCCTCAAGATTCTCCTCCCACTTTGTCACAAGGCTGGAAGCAGACATCGCCGTACCGCATGCATTCGTGAAGCCCACCCCGCGTTCATATGTACGTACGAATATACTTTGGTCACCCATTACATTAATAAAGCTCACATTAACACCATCTGGGAACCATTCATTCTCTCCGTTTACATACTTCGCTATTCTTTCCTGCTTATCCGTCGCAAGAACCTCCTTGCCAACAATGCTGATTAGATGCGGGTTTGGCACGGAAAGAGCGGTGAAAATCAGCTCATCATCCAAGAATGGCAGGCGCTCATGAATGATTTCACCCATATCCGTATTCATGGGCAGAGCTTTCGTGGACTTCAATACAGGAGATATCTCCACTCGATAGGTCGGAATATCCGGGAAGATTTCCGCTTCTTTTCTCACTGCAAGGTCAGCTTTCATCGTTTCAATGACGAGCTGGTCCTTCCCTAGCTTTTCTGAGACATAACGACCTACACAGCGAAGTCCGTTTCCGCACATAGATGCCTCTGTTCCGTCAGAATTAAAGATTCTCATTTTGGCGTCACAGGTGCTTGAGGCTTGTACGAATAAAATTCCGTCCGCTCCCTCCTCTTTCGTCCGCCTGCATACCGCTACAGAAAGCGCGCTCCTCTCTTCTTCGGTGATTGGCAGATTTCCGTTCATCTCATCAATTAAATAAAAGTCATTATTAGAACCGTGTACTTTAATTACCTGAATATCCACAGCTTGTTGCTCCCTTCACTCATATGCTTTTCAATAATAAATTATTCCTCTATTATATGACAAAACCCGATACAAACCATATGATTTTTCCATCAATGATTCTGAGCCTGTAAATAATCTACACAATAGCTGAAAACAATACGCTTCTCATCTTCAGTTGCATTCAAAAAGGTTAGGACCGGCATATTAGCATCAAGGAACCGTCCGCTAGTATAGGCAGGCATCCAGCCGCTATTAAACGCTGCAATAGCTTGCTGATTCCTCGAGTGAGCGATGGAAAAAGCAGCGCTGTGCTCCATTTCCCCTTCATATTGCCTGATGCCATACTCATTCGTAACACCGCTCATTCGCATTTCCTGCCTGTAGACACCAATCCTCCTCTCCTCTGCATCTAGGATGGAGATGGCTCCATTCAGCCCATACTTTACTTTATATTCTGCCAGCATATTCCCCTCATTATCACATAATTGATAGCTTCTCGGCATGAGCAGAAGAAGGGACGCAGGCATAATCCACATCGCTATATTGGTTCGTTTATCCTTTAGACTTCCCGCATAAACCCCGTCACCAGTAAAAAAAATCATATGCAGCGTTGGTGAGGGCAAAAAGGCTATGAATAATTGATTCTCATCCAAAGGGGATGTCGCTCTATTCGTTTCATCATAGGAGAGCTTACTCTTATTGATCAAATGCATACCAAACCGGTTAAGAGATAGAAGCATCAGGACGAGCAATGGAATAACCCCAATCCCGCTCCATAAATAATGCCCTCTCGTCACATATACCAACAGCCCGAAGCAGGCCACGGAAGCAAGTAAGTAAGCCAAGGATTCTCCGATATAGATCTTCATGATTCGGCTGTAATATTCCTTCGTCGTCATCCATCTTTCACCACCAACTTGTCAGGCTTCACGTTACAGTCATTCTAAGTCTATGTAACATCTAGCAAATTTAGTATTAGAATCTATTAAAAGATTATCGCTCGTTCGCAGGTTAAGTGCTTTATTTACTAGAATGTAAAAAAGCAGGTGACATGTATTCACCTGCTTAGCCTGTCCATTATTTAATAAATCGTATAATGAGCGGTATCTGATAATACTCTCCGCTGAACGCTTTAACTGCTGCAATAATCGTAAAGATTAACACATACGCACTGAGCACCCATGCCAGTATGATGCCGATTCCAACAAACACCAGTATAAATGCGATAAGTGTATAGATCGTGTAGCTGATTAAGAAATTAAAATATTCCTTGCAGTGATAGTTTACAAATTCAGAATCATTTCTCTTAAGCAGCCAAATCACGAGCGGACCGAACAAAACGAAAACGAAACTGCTTAAATAGACTGCCCCCGCCCATATTTTGTCATTGCTATGTACCATATGATGTCCTCCTCTAGTTGTCTCACTATTAATTACGTTAGATTTCCCTAAATGTTTCAATAAACTTCATACCATTTATCGGAAGGACATACAATGGATGTAAAAGCGCAATCTGAGGAATTAGAAGGGGTGAAAGCTATGTTTGCTGAATGGAAGGCGATGATTCTTGGCGTCATACAGGGATTAACGGAGTTTCTGCCCATCTCGAGCACTGGGCATCTATATATAGGCCGTCATTTGTTTGGATTGGACGAGGCCGGACTGCTCCTTGATACCCTGCTGCACACTGGAACGTTGCTTGCCTTATTAATTTTCTATTGGCAGGAGATTCTTAAACTGCTTCGCAGACCATTCTCGAAAATGACCGGATTATTAATAATCGGGACATTGCCTGCAGTCATAGCCGGAGTTCTCCTAAATGATTTTTTTGAGGAAATTTCAAAGACTGGTGTCACCATTGGATGGGAATTCCTTGCTACAGGACTTATTCTATGGTGGGCAGATATTATGCCGAAGCAATCGAGGGGTATGGAGGACATTACCTATAAGAACGCCTTATTCATCGGAGTTTTTCAAGCTGCTGCCATCTTCCCTGCCATCTCCCGCTCCGGCTTTACGCTTGCCGCTGGTTTAATGAGCGGAC
The DNA here is from genome assembly GCF_051873915.1 of Pradoshia sp. Classification (NCBI taxonomy): domain Bacteria; kingdom Bacillati; phylum Bacillota; class Bacilli; order Caryophanales; family Bacillaceae; genus Pradoshia; species Pradoshia sp. The sequence goes on along the minus strand of NZ_JBJEFJ010000122.1, from coordinate 5,963 downwards.
TAAATAGGGAAACAGCCGCTTATTTTTCCTTCTTATTATCCATTCCCGTCATTTTCGGAGGAATTCTGTTTAAAGGGGCAGATCTATTGAGCGGGCCTGTTGAGGCAATCAGCTTTAAAGGCTTATTAATTGGGACTTTATGCGCGGCTGTGTTCGGTTATCTGGCTGTTTCCTGGATGATTAAATACATCAAAAATCATTCATTAAAGCCTTTTTCTCTCTACGTCATCATGCTTGGAATCCTCATTCTCTTCCTGCAAACAATTGGTGTTTTTTAATGAACTTTCTTCACAAAAATACACGAAGAAAAATTACGAAAAATGACGAATAAAAACTATTTCCTTTTTGCAAAAATTCTTGTATTATACTTTCAGTAATATAATTTCATAAGAAGCAAAAATTAGGGAAGGCAAATGGTGCGCCACCAGTAATGGTCCTAGTGGGTTCGATTCCCACCCCGAAATTTTTTGATATTACATTAAAAAATTTCGAGGGGAAATCGCAGTTAGCGGCTGCCCTCATACGGAGGCGATCTGTATGTTGAAGAAACGTGAATTATCTGACTGTCCTGTTCTTTTTGATTTAATGACCCATCCCGACGTCTATCCATTTGTTCGTCACAAAACGAAGCAATATGAGGAGTACTTGTTTATCACCAAGCAGACGATTGAAGCAGAGGAACGAGGAGAACTGATCTCCCGCACCATCCTCGATGAATGGGGCAATCCGATAGGGACCATTACACTGTACGATATATCAAACAATGCTGGATTCTTAGGCACTTGGTTAGGGAAGCCGTACCATGGGAAAGGCTTTAACGCTTTGGCTAAACAGCAATTCTTTGATGAATTGTTTTTCACGCTGGATATTGAGACGGTCTTTCTTCGTATTCGGAAGAATAATATCCGATCGTTGAAGGCAGCTTTAAAAATGCCTTACACGGTTGAAGCCAATGAAACACGTTCAGCTTTATATGATGAAATCAATGCAGAAGGACCTATATACGATCTTTTTGAAATCTCAAAGGACCATTTTACTTTGGCCCAAAAGCGGCTTGACACCGAAGTGCCCGCTGAAGTTTCCATATACGGAGCCAAAGAAGCATAAAGCATAAAGAAGGTGTATGACAGGCAAGGCAATCTTGCAGCTCTGTCACACACCTTCTTTACATTTACATAGCGGATATTTTGTTTTTTGCTCGAGCCTGTTCGTACAGCTGCCGAAGTATGTAGGTTTTATACAGTTCAAGCTTCCGGCGTTCAATTGGATGTTTCGTTACACCCATTTCCTTTAATCTAGCCACGTACCAACCCTTCGATCCTATATAAGCCATGTTCTCTCCCCCCAAAAAACCGCTGCTGCAGTCTTTTAAAGATTGTATGGGGCAATATTGGAGAATATTCATCATTTCTTATTTTTCTATTTCCTTTTTCAGAGTATGATAGATACTAGCGAAAAAAAGATTCTATTCGGAGGCTTCATTCATGGTTCAGTCACTATTTACTAAAGAAAAAACATCAAAGATGATGATTGTGTTTCTGCCGATTTTGATTACCCAGCTCGGCTTGTTCGCTATCAGCTTCTTTGACACCTTCATGTCCGGCAAATTCAGCCCCATTGATTTAGCGGGTGTCGCCATTGGAACATCCCTTTGGGTGCCTATCTATAATGGGTGTTCAGGCATTCTTTTAGCCGTGACTCCAATTGTGGCCCAGCTCTTCGGACAACGGTCAAAGCCCGCTCATATTAACCGAGCAGTCATGCAGGCGATCTACCTTTCCCTTATCATGAGTATCCTGCTTATCCTCTTAGGAGCTCTGTTCTTACGTCCAATGCTTGGTCTCATGAATTTAGAGCAGGAGGTCGGACGCATTGCTTTTCAATATTTAGCAGCTCTTTCATTCGGGATTGTTCCACTCTTTGTTTACAACGTACTCAGATGCTTCATTGATGCGCTCGGAAAAACATCCGTTTCCATGTTCATCACGATTGTCACTCTTCCGGTAAATGTCGTGGCCAATTATGCCTTCATTTATGGTAAATTCGGTCTTCCTGCATTCGGAGGGGTCGGGGCAGGCATTGCTTCATCCATCACCTATTGGGTCATCATGCTAATTGCTATTGTGATCACGACAAGAGTGCATCCATTCTCTGAGTATGGATTACTGCGTTCTCTGCCAAAGCCATCACTCAGCGAGTGGGGAAATACAATGAAGATTGGACTTCCGATTGGCATGGCTATCTTTTTTGAAACAAGCATATTTGCTGCTGTCACTCTTTTCATGAGCTCTTATAATACCATTACGATTGCCTCCCACCAGGCGGCTATTAATTTCTCATCATTCCTCTATATGGTGCCGCTCAGCTTCTCGATGGCCCTTACGATATTAGTCGGTCAGGAAGCAGGGGCCAATCAGCTGAAACGGGCGCGGGAATTCAGCCTGATGGGCATCCTGTTCGCAGTTGGATTTTCCTGTATCAGCGCCATCATACTCTTAGTATTTCGAGATCAAGTGGCTTATTTATACACAAATGATCCAGAGGTAGCTATATTGACGGCGAAGTTCTTGATATTCGCTATCTTCTTCCAGCTATCTGATGCCCTTCAGGCGCCCATACAGGGGGCTTTACGAGGATATAAGGATGTGAATGTGACATTTTTCATGACACTCCTATCCTATTGGGTCATCGGCTTGCCGGCAGGTTATGCACTGGCCAACTACACCGCCCTCGGAGCGTTTGGTTACTGGATTGGCTTAATAACCGGCCTTGCCATCGGTGCTGCTGGGCTAAGTGCTAGACTAATCATTGTTCAGCGCAGAATAAGAAAGACAGCCTAATCAGCAAAAAACTCGCAAGTGCGCATTTGCAGCCTTGCGAGTTTTTTTATCGGTATTTAGACAGGACATCCTGTCCGCCTGTTACAGGAATAACTGCTCCTGTAATAAAGTCAGAATCCTCATTGCATAAGAAGGATATCACTCGAGCAATATCTCCTCCAGTACCAGGTCTGCCGACAGGTACAACCTCTGTTTTTTCCCTTCTGTCCGGATGATTCATTTCCTTATATGGAGGGACGATATCGCCAGGGCATACCATATTGACGGTAATGCCATATTCGGCCTCTTCGATGGAAAGTGTCTTGGTCAGAGAGGTCAATCCAGATTTAGCTGCCGCAAACGCTGACCGGTATTTCCAGCCTGGGGCTGTATTTGATTGGTCAAACCCCATGGTGATAATCCGTCCCCATCCATTCTCTCTCATGCGAGGAAGGATGCCGCGCGCTAGGAGAAACATGCTTGTCAGGTTCCCCTGAATCATATATTCCCATTCCTCCACCGTGTATTCTGCCATTGTTTTTCGTTCTTGAATATATGGGCCTGCATTATGTACGAGGATGTCTATGCCTGTACCAATCTGAGCACATTGTTTAAGCAGATTGGCATGAGACTCACGCTTCGCCGCATCATATGGAAGTGCAGCCGCTGTTATTTGATACTTTTCTTCGAGCTCAGCCATAAAGGACTCTGCTCGCTCCCTGCTATGCCGGTATGTTGTAATAATGGAATAGCCGTCCTGCGCTAATCGCTCTGCCGCGACTCGTCCAAGACCGCTTGCCGAACCGGTAATCAAAGCTGTCCGTTTCATCGACGTATAACCTCCAGACTCATTCACTAGAATACCTTTCCCTTTCTATTATACTGAACATTATGTACATATGACCATGATGATGATTAACGAATAGGGCCCAGTTCGCATATAGTAACTGTAACCCATCCTGCTCTCTTGAAAGTTGAGGTGATACATTGTTCCCTTGGAACCTTTTCCCTAATAACAAGCAGCAAATGCCTGATTGGATGAAATATTTGAATCAGTCTGGACTGGAAAAACAAATGGAACAATTGTTATCCATGCTATCACCTGAACAATTCGGGAGCCTGATGAAGCAAGGCTTGTCCAGTGACCAGAGGGAAGAAGCCGAACAAGAGAATGAACAACCCAGCAGGCATAAACCGGAGATATTCGAAACACATGATTATGTATTCGTACGCCTGCCTATACCGGAAGACGAATTGCCTCATCTGAAGCTGTATCATACGAATAATCGCATTATTCTACAGGGCTTGCCGCCCAACCGCGAAGAAAGCTTGACCTATCCCCTGCCATGTCTAGTCAAAAAGAAAGGGGCTAAATCAAGCTATAAAGACGGCATATTAGAAATTATCCTTTTCAAAATCCCTGATACTCAATACTCTGAAATATCCGTGCCTGAATGGTAAGAAACCGTATACGGCAGAGCTTTCCTCTGCCTATCTTTATTTCTCTCCCTGTAAGAATACAAGCCCTTTATCACCTGTTTGCCCCCATATCTCCACTTTGACAAAACGGAGCCTCTTTTGACAATCCAGAATTTCAAGCTTGCCATTCTCAATCTCCATCTTGTGAATCGTTGAGGCATAAAGTCCATTATCGGGACTAACATATAGCGATCCGTGGATCAGTCTGTCATTCGGATTGGCAATCGCCAGGGTAAAATGCTGCAACTTTTGAATATCAAAAATGATATGAGCCTTACCGGTTGATTTAATGAACAGCTCTTTCTTGATGTTCACGTATTCATTTACACTTAAGCTCCCCTTCGTCATTGCCTGGAACTCTCCGATATCCAACCCGGCAATCTCCTTAATGCGCAGCTCTGTCTGGTTATGCGTTTCCTGCATAAAGGAACGTTCTTCCCTCTGCAGCCGGTAGATTTGTCCTTGTTCGTGAACAATCCGGTTATTTTCATGCGTGGCCATCCATCCCCCTCCCCTTCTTTCGAGGATTCCTTACATAGATATATATGGCCTAATCATGAAAAAAAGACATTAAGGGGTTATTTCAAATGTCTCTTTAGGCATAGAATGCATATCCCGAGCAGTTACATGAGTGATAATGGTATAAAGCCCTTCTTCTGTAAATGATTTCTCCAATCGATATATACCGTTTTCTTGATGCTCGACCATAACTTTTTCTGTCTCTTCTTCTCCCTCACGTTCGAATTCAAACTCCACTTCCTTCGCATCTTCAACAGGTTCGCCGCCCTGTGTGACGATCGCTTCAAACACAATCTCCTCATTTACCTTGGCAGGACTTGTTTCAATCTCAATTTCTACCTGTATGGCTTCTGAAGCCATCCCGCTATCATGTCCCTTGTGTTCATCCTTCTGTTCTGCTTCCTGGCTTCCACAGCCGGCCGTAACCATCATCAACATGAAGGCTGCAGCTGCAAACAAAGTCCGCTTCTGTCTCAATCCTTCCATCCCCTTTTTGAATCCTTTAGCTACCTTTTCGAATAGCCCTTACGCTCTTTCGTTAATGTGATGCATATTCCCGCTCCTTTTAACGGAAAATAGGTTGAAAAAGGAGGTCGTTTGTCATGTCACATCCATATTGCTGCCCTAATTGTAAAACAAACCGTTCCCGCTTCAATGTTATTGAGCAAACCCCTATCTATGTAAAGCTTGACCCACACTCAGGGACCATTGTGCAAATGTATTCAGATGAAGAGCTTGAGGCTTTCCATCTGCCTTACAACGGACCCGGTATACGAGTGCAATGTGCATCCTGCGGATTGATTGAAGATGAGAAGACATTTATCGCCTTCGGCTTACGGAACAATTAGACAAATAAGGGATACTATTCCTTCTGTAGTGTATCTCACTTTTCATATGCAGGGCAATGGTTTCACCCTTTTGTCACAAATGAAGTCGAGCCAGCCCTACTTGTTCGACTTCTTTTTCTCCTTTTCCTAAAAAGACCATAAAAACATTGATTATTACTGAAAAATAATCACTATCATCAATCCTAACAGTATGGCGTTAGCAGCTGTTAGCAACATTGATAGCCATACCGCCTTCTTTGCCAGTGAAACTGCTGCACTAATGTACAATATGGGGAAGATAAGCCCCCATCTTTCAAAT
>NZ_JBJEFJ010000121.1:0-9737 GCF_051873915.1 Pradoshia sp. | reverse complement strand
AAGTGATTTTTATCCTAGTCTCCTTCTAAAAAACACCCGCGCATTTATCTTCCCATCCTTCATGTATAACCATCACTCGTTAAACCATCATAAAGGCAAGGATGTGATGGATATGAAATATAGAAGTAATTACAGGTTCCTGGTCATTGGATTCTTTGCAACAATCCTTGTCTTTCCTATAGCTGTACCAGCTGTCGGCAGTGCCTCTGATAATCCGGTTATTATTGAAGTGAATGAAGAGTTGCCGGTAGAGGAGGCGATTCAGTCGCTTACCCGCAAGTATCCGTCCATAATACCGCGCTGCCAATATTCTGCTGTTTTTCGTGGGTTCTCTGCGGTTGTTCCGCCTGCATTGATCCGTGAGCTTGAACAAGAGGAGGAGGTATGGTCCATTCATAAGACGGAAAGCCTTCAAACCACTATTCAGAAAGCTCCGGCATCATCTACTCGTCTAAAGCCGTCCTTTGGCACACAGAAGTTCACGGGCAAAGGAGTGAAGGTAGGGGTGATTGATACAGGTGTGGATTATACGCATCCAGATCTGAAGAAGAATTATAAGGGCGGGTATGATGTGGTCGACGAGGATGACGACCCGATGGAGACAATGGGGAGTCCGAAATGGGCAACGATTCATGGGACGCATGTGTCAGGCATCATTGCGGGCAACGGTCGCATGAAAGGAGTGGCCCCGGATGCGGATCTTTATGTATACCGTGCTTTAGGGCCCGGGGGGAGAGGGACGACTGACCAAGTCATTGCTGCCATTGAGCGTGCCGTGAAGGATGGGATGGATATTATCAATCTTTCACTTGGTGATACGGTCAATGGACCAGACCTGCCGACATCCGTTGCCTTGGATGAGGCGGTGAAAAAAGGTGTGACAGCTGTCGTGGCGAACGGAAATGACGGACCAGGTGTGTGGACAATTGGATCGCCTGGCACAAGCGGGCGTGCCATTAGTGTTGGCGCCAGTTCTGAGGCAGCGCGCACGCAAACCATCAGTCTTGGAGCTGGCAAGGATATGAAGATCTCACCGGTTGCCGGGGCTGCGCCATGGGAGTTCTCTCATTCCATGCGGATTGTGAATGGAGGGAATGGAGCCAATCTTTCGAAGGAACAACTCGATGGCAAGCTTGTACTTGTCCAAAGAGGGGAGATTACGTTTAAGGAAAAAGTAAAGCGGGCGATTCGTTCTCGTGCCGCAGGTGTTCTTATTTTTAATAATGAAATAGGGGAGCTCAGTGCTTCAATTGGAATGACGTCTGAGATTCCGGTTGCGACGATGACAAAGAAGGATGGAGAACGAATTCTTCAGGCACTAAAGTCAGGTAAGCCGGTGGCTGTTCAAATGAAAGAGCATGTGGAGGAGAGAAAGCTTGCTTCCTTCAGCTCGCGCGGGCCGGTCATCGATAATCTCGGCATTAAGCCGGATGTGATTGCACCTGGTGTCCAGATTGACAGTACGGTTCCGGGAGGGAAGTATCTTGCCCTGCAGGGGACGAGCATGGCTGCGCCATTTGTGGCAGGTGTCTGTGCATTGATGAAGGAGGCGCATCCAGATTGGACACCGCAGGAGATAAAGTCTGCTTTAATGACAACGGCATCACCGCTTAAACAGTATCATACATTTGAGCAGGGAGCAGGAAGAGTCAACCCTCAGAAAGCCGTCAAAGAAGAAACGCTTCTTTCGCCATCCTCGCTCACATTTGGTTTGATGGAAAATGGCTCATCAGTAAAGAAGACGATCATTATTCATAATAAGAGTAAAAGGAAGAAGCGGTATGCCTTTTCAATCCCGCCGAAGGAGCGATTTATATCCTGGAGGCTGCCTCGCATGTTCTCCCTTGGGCCTGGAGAGAAAAAAGTTACTGATATTACCCTCGAACTTAATGATTGGATGGATAAGGTTGCCCTAAAAGATGGATACTTAAAAATGTACGAGGATGGAGAAGAGATTCAGATTCCCTATCTATTCGCCATGAAGGAGCCGAATTATCCAATTGGCCGCGGTCTCGAGGCGGAATATGCGAAAGATACAAAGGTGATTGAGGTAAACATCTATTTGCCCTTTGGCGCAGATGAAGTGGAATATTCCTTGTACGAGTATGACTCCTTGCTGTTTGTGGATCAGATAGGAGTATATAAAGGGGTAAAGAAAGGACTTTTCAAGCGAAAGATCAAGATAGACAAGGATTATCCGTCAAATTTTTACGAAATTGTGACAAAACTAAAAAAAGATGACAAAGAATTGGTAATCAAAGTCCCTATTTACATTGGGGATAAGGTACAATAGAAAGTATGTCAATGAAACCACTACTTTTCAATTTTCTTCAAGTTTAGGGAATGAGTTTTGTTCCCGTCTCAATTGACAATAATATTCCCCTATTGTATTCTAACATGGGGCATAATTGGTAGGGTTTTCAAATTGACATCTCCGTATGGCTGTTTTATACGAATGTCCAGTGCAATCTGCCTAATACATACGCCCTTGGGAGATAGGATGCAGCAGAAGAAAAATCAGTCCGCTTTCCGCGCGATGGGTCTCTATTCTGCCGTCTTGTCACAATTGACCGGCCCCGTGCTGATAGGGATATTTGGCGGTAGATGGCTTGATGATCGTTATCAAATGGAACCTCTTTTTTTAATCCTTTGTCTCCTGGTTGGGCTTTCGGTCGGCATTTATGCTGCCGTACGTACAATCAACAACTACTTTGATGGAGAATCCTAAATGCTAGAAATCCACTTTGTATTTAAACGATATTTGAAGCATACGCTTACCCTTCTCTCTATTTATTGTATCCTTTGGGGTTTTACGCCATTTAAGGCTGAAAGTTTAGGGTTAATCCTCGGCAGCGTCATTGGTATTTATAATATATGGCTGCTATCAAGAAAGACCAATCAATTGGGTGAAGCCATTCTTCAAGGAAGAGGCGTGAAATCACTCGGAACCATCTCAAGGATGGCTGCCGCTGTACTGGCTGTTGCCATTGCAATGGAGTTTCCGGAACTATTCAATATTTATTTTGTGATATTGGGATTAATGGCAGGTTATCTTGTCGTTATAATAGATTTACTAATCCATAACACTTGGCGGGGGGAAAAGAGGTGAATATAGATTGAATCATGGAGCACCAACAGCAGAACTTTTTGGTCTTACCTTTAACCTTGGTAATGTTCTGATGATTACTGTGGCGAGTGTCATTGTCTTTCTCATTGCTGTCCTGGCCACCCGGAAATTGGCAGTGAAGCCTACCGGAATGCAGAACTTCATGGAGTGGGTAATCGACTTCGTAAGAAACATCATTAACAGCAACATGGACTGGAACACAGGCGGGCGTTTCCTAATTCTTGGGACGACCTTAATCATGTACATATTCGTATCGAATATGCTCGGCTTGCCGTTCTCAGTAACCTATAATGGAGATCTGTGGTGGAAATCACCGACAGCTGATCCAGTTGTCGCCCTAACGCTCGCTGTCATGATTGTCGTATTAACCAACTTCTACGGCATCAAGATGCGCGGACTGAAAGGTTACGGCAAAAACTTTGTAGCACCAATGCCATTCTTATTTCCCTTAAAGATTATTGAGGAATTCGCGAACACCCTTACATTGGGCTTGCGTCTATTCGGTAATATTTATGCGGGTGAAATCTTGCTCAGCCTATTGGCAGGGTCATTAGCAACAAATTTCTGGAGCAGCGCATTAGCGTTAGCACCAACAATCATTTGGCAAGGCTTCAGTGTGTTCATTGGAGCAATCCAAGCGTTTATCTTTACGATGTTAACGATGGTTTACATGGCCCATAAAGTCAGTGAAGACCATTAATAATATAAACAAATCCAAAATACTAGTTATACAATTTAAAGGAGGAACTTCATAATGAGTTTGGGAGTTATCGCAGCAGCAATCGCAATCGGTTTAGCCGCTCTTGGAGCAGGTATTGGTAATGGTATGATCGTATCTCGTACAGTAGAGGGTATTGCACGTCAACCTGAAGCACGTGGTATGCTTCAAACAACAATGTTCATCGGGGTAGCACTAGTTGAGGCGATTCCGATCATCGCGGTAGTTATCGCGTTCATGGTATTGAACAGATAATTGACAAAATTGATGGCGGAGAATCTTAAGTCAGGTATCTTCGCCATTCCTTTATGCCTTTGTAAAATCAGCCATTCGTTAAATGGCTCTACTATATGCTTGTAAAGACTTCTGAAGGGAGTGAAATAGGGGTGTTATTTAATAATTTGGTACTCGGAGCAGCAGCATCGCATGATGGATTGAATACAGGTGATATCCTTTTCCAATTGCTTGCATTCATCATCTTGATGCTTTTATTGAAGAAATTCGCATTCGGCCCGCTTATGGGAATCATGAAAGAACGTGAAGCCCACGTTGCGAATGAAATCGAAACGGCAGAGAAAAGCCGTGCGGAAGCAGCTGCTTTGCTTGAAGAACAACGTACAATGCTGAAGGAAGCACGCCAGGAATCATTAGCGATCATTGAAGAAGCTAAGAAGCATGGCGAAACTCAGCGTGAAGAAATCATGGCACTAGCACGCCAGGAAGCTGAACGTGTGAAAGAATCAGCGACCCGCGAAATCGAACAGCAAAAAGAAAAAGCTGTTGCTGCCCTTCGTGAACAAGTTGCATCCTTGTCTGTCCTAATTGCGTCTAAAGTGATTGAAAAAGAACTTAGTGCAAAAGACCAGGAAAAATTGATCAATGAATACATTCAAGAGGCAGGAGAAGAGCGATGAGTCAAACACTTGCAGCGAAACGCTATGCAAATGCTCTTTTCCAAATTGCTAAGGAAGAAAACCAAATCGACCGCTTGGAAACGGAAATCAGAACGGTTAAAGACGTTTTTGAAACGAATGGCCGCTTTATCGAGTTCCTTGAACATCCAAAGGTCTCTATGGAAAACAAGAAACAAGCGATTGCAGAAGCTTTCGCAACTGCTTCTCCTTCCATCCAAAACCTGTTGATGCTTCTTGTAGAACGACACAGGGAAACAATCGTGCCAGACCTTGCGGATGAATTCATCTTGCTGGTGAATGAGCATACAGGAATCGTTGACGCGAAAGTGTACTCTGTAAAACCGTTATCCAACGCGGAGCAAGAAGGCATTTCGAAGGTTTTTGCCCGTAAAATTGGAAAACAAGCATTGCGCATTGAAAATATCGTAGACAGCAATCTTTTAGGCGGCATCAAAATCCGCATCGGAAACCGTATTTTTGATGGTACGGTCCAAGGGAAACTCGATCGCTTAGAGCGCAGTCTGCTCGGTTAATATTAGAAGTTAGGGGTGAAATTCATGAGCATCAGAGCTGAAGAAATCAGCGCGCTGATTAAGAAACAAATTGAAGGCTATCAATCTGAGATAGAAGTGAGCGAAGTCGGCACGGTTATTACAGTCGGAGACGGAATCGCGCGTGTTCATGGATTGGACAACGCCATGTCCGGAGAGCTTCTCGAGTTCTCTAACGGTGTAGTAGGTATGGCGCAAAACTTGGAAGAGAATAACGTAGGTGTTATCATCCTCGGTCCTTTCCGCGACATTAAAGAAGGTGACACAGTTCGCCGCACAGGACGCATCATGGAGGTACCGGTGGGTGAAGCGCTTATTGGCCGCGTTGTAAACTCCCTCGGACAACCGCTTGATGGCATGGGTCCAATCGCGACAACTGATACACTTCCAATCGAAAACAACGCACCAGGCGTTATGGACCGTAAATCTGTTCATGAGCCGCTTCAAACTGGTATCAAGGCGATTGATGCCCTTGTTCCAATCGGACGCGGACAACGTGAATTGATCATCGGAGACCGTCAAACTGGTAAAACATCCGTAGCAGTAGATACAATCCTTAACCAAAAGGATGAAAACATGATTTGTATCTATGTTGCCATCGGTCAAAAAGAATCAACGGTTCGTGGAACAGTTGAAACATTCCGTAAGTATGGTGCACTTGATTACACAATCGTTGTATCTGCATCTGCTTCTCAGCCGGCACCGCTATTATACTTAGCTCCTTACTCCGGCGTAACAATGGGTGAGTATTTCATGCGCCAAGGCAAGCACGTTCTTGTCGTGTACGATGATCTATCCAAGCAAGCTGCGGCTTACCGTGAGCTTTCCTTGCTCCTTCGTCGTCCTCCAGGCCGTGAAGCCTTCCCAGGTGACGTATTCTACTTGCACTCCCGCTTGCTCGAGCGTGCAGCTAAATTGAATGATACATTAGGTGCTGGTTCCATCACAGCATTACCGTTCGTTGAAACACAAGCAGGCGATATCTCTGCTTACATCCCAACAAACGTTATCTCCATCACGGATGGACAAATCTTCTTGCAATCTGACTTATTCTTCTCCGGCGTACGCCCTGCCATCAACGCAGGTCTTTCCGTATCCCGTGTAGGTGGATCCGCTCAAATTAAAGCAATGAAGAGCGTTGCCGGTACCCTTCGTTTGGACTTGGCATCCTACCGTGAGCTTGAAGCCTTTGCCCAATTCGGATCTGACTTGGATAAAGCAACACAAGCGAAATTGAACCGTGGTGCACGTACGGTTGAGGTATTGAAACAAGACCTTCACAAACCGCTTCGTGTAGAACAGCAAGTATTAATCCTATACTGCTTGACTCGCGGATTCTTAGACGATATTCCACTCGCTGATATCAGACGCTTCGAAGCAGAAATCATCGAATGGACTGGCCGCAACCATAAAGAACTTTATGACCATATCCGTTCTACTGGCAAACTTCCAGAAGAACAAGATATGAACGCAGCCATTACTGAATTCAAAAAACAATTTGTTGTATCGGAATAACAGGATAGGCATTAATAGAAGGATGGTGAGAATGAATGGCATCATTACGTGATATAGATGCGCGTATAAAATCAACAAAGAAAACGAGCCAAATCACAAAAGCCATGCAAATGGTCTCCGCCTCCAAATTGAATCGTGCCGAAACAAACGCGAAAGCTTTTGTACCGTACATGGAGAAAATCCAAGAGGTCGTATCAAGCATCGCGAACGGAAGCAAGGATGCATCTCATCCGATGCTCGTCGCGCGTCCTGTGAAAAGAACTGGTTACGTAGTTATCACTTCCGATCGCGGATTGGCTGGACCATATAACAGCAGTGTCTTAAGAAAGGTTTATCAGACAATCAGTGAGCGCCATAAGTCCCCGGATGAGTACGGCATTATCGTACTTGGGCGTATGGGCAGTGAATTCTTCCGCATGCGCGGAATGAACGTCATCCAAGAGCTTACAGGGATTTCTGATCAGCCAACTTTTGATGACATTAAAGAAATTACATCCAGTACGGTGAAATTATTCGCAGATGAAACAGTGGATGAAATCTATATGTATTACAACCACTTTATCAGTGCTATTTCCCAAGAGGTAACGGAAAAGAAATTGTTGCCTCTTGGAAGTGTTGATTCAGATTCAGCCTCAACGCTTTACGAGTTTGAACCGAACCAAGAAGAAATTCTTAAAGTGTTGCTCCCACAATATGCGGAAAGCCTCATCTATGGCGCGCTATTGGACGGGAAGGCCAGCGAGCACGCATCCCGTATGACAGCGATGAAGAGTGCGACAGATAACGCATCTGATCTTATCGCCTCACTCACGCTCACATACAACCGTGCCCGTCAAGCAGCGATCACACAAGAGATCACCGAGATTGTCGGCGGAGCTGCCGCACTCGAATAGATAAATGGATGAACAATAGATTGAAGCACTCACTCGGCATTAGAGTAAATAGGAGGGAATGGAATGAACATAGGACGCGTTACTCAAGTCATGGGTCCGGTTGTCGACGTTCGTTTTGAAAACGGCAAACTGCCTGCGATCTATAACGCTCTGAAGATTAATGTTTCCAAAGGAGCTCCAGCTGATGAAGCGGAATACCTTACTTTGGAAGTTGCTCTTCACTTAGGCGATGATACAGTTCGTACAATTGCGATGGCTTCCACAGACGGATTGGTCCGTAACGCGGAAGTAATCGACACAGGAGCACCAATTTCTGTACCAGTTGGAGACGTAACACTTGGTCGCGTATTCAACGTATTGGGAGAGAAAATTGACCTTGATCCTGCATTAGAAGGGGATTATCAAAAGGACCCTATCCACAGGGAAGCTCCTAAATTTGAAGAATTATCTACTGAAGTTGAGATCCTTGAAACAGGGATCAAAGTAGTAGACTTGCTTGCTCCTTACATCAAGGGCGGTAAGATTGGATTGTTCGGCGGTGCCGGTGTAGGTAAAACCGTTCTAATCCAAGAATTAATCAACAACATCGCTCAAGAGCACGGCGGTATTTCCGTATTCGCCGGTGTTGGTGAGCGTACACGTGAAGGTAATGACCTTTACCACGAAATGACAGACTCTGGCGTTATCAAGAAAACAGCGATGGTATTCGGACAAATGAACGAGCCGCCTGGAGCACGTATGCGTGTTGCCTTGACTGGTTTGACAATGGCTGAATACTTCCGTGATGTTCAAGGCCAGGACGTATTGTTCTTTATCGATAACATCTTCCGTTTCACACAAGCCGGTTCTGAAGTATCCGCCCTTCTTGGACGTATGCCTTCTGCCGTTGGTTACCAACCAACATTGGCGACTGAAATGGGTCAATTACAAGAGCGTATCACATCTACTAACGTAGGTTCTGTTACATCTATCCAAGCAATCTATGTACCAGCCGATGACTATACTGACCCGGCTCCGGCTACAACATTCGCCCACTTAGATGCAACAACAAACCTAGAGCGTAGATTATCCGAGATGGGTATCTACCCTGCGGTGGACCCGCTGGCTTCCACTTCTCGCGCCCTTTCTCCAGACATCGTCGGAGAAGAGCACTATGAAGTAGCTCGTGCCGTCCAATCAACGCTTCAACGTTACAGAGAATTGCAAGATATCATCGCCATCCTCGGTATGGATGAATTAGGTGAGGAAGATAAATTGACGGTTGCGCGTGCGCGTCGTATTCAAAACTTCCTATCTCAAAACTTCCACGTGGCAGAGCAATTCACTGGCCAAAAAGGTTCTTACGTGCCTGTTAAAGAAACTGTTAAAGGATTCAAAGAAATCCTTGACGGTAAGTACGACCACCTTCCTGAGGATGCATTCCGCCTAGTCGGCCGCATCGAAGACGTGGTTGAAAAAGCTAAGCAAATGGGCGTAGAGGCTTAAACCAAACGGATCCTATAGGAGGGCGCATATATGAGAACGATTAAAGTTTCTGTAGTTACTCCTGGCGGTCCTGTTTTGGAAGATGAAGTGGAAATGGTCAGCACAAAAGCAAAAACTGGGGAACTAGGTATTCTTGCCGGACATATTCCAATGGTCGCGCCGCTTGATATTGGCGCTGTCCGTTTGAAAAACGGCAACCATACCGAATGGGTTGCTGTATCCGGAGGCTTCGTCGAAGTTAACGGACAGGAAGTTACCATTCTAGCCCAGTCAGCTGAACGTGCAGAGAACATTGACATTGCTCGCGCCAAACAGGCCAAAGCGCGCGCAGAAAAACGTCTTGCAGACAGACAAGCTGCAATCGACGCACACCGCGCCGAAATGGCACTCAAGCGTGCTTTAAACCGTCTAGATATTGCTGAACAACAAAGACATTGATCTCTGATAAGAAACCCGCAGGATGAGCGATTGCTTATTCTGCGGGTTTTTGCTTTAGATGGGGAGAATTTTGTCATGGAGTGCGTGTGTCCATGT
>NZ_JBJEFJ010000120.1:0-1852 GCF_051873915.1 Pradoshia sp. | reverse complement strand
GTCGAGTAGCCAATGGGAATTTCACCCAAAGGCTCTCACAGAACCGTACGTGAACCTCTCGATTCATACGGCTCTTATCATTCAACCATTAAGGAATCCATCCAAGAGCCCAATGTGAAAACATTTTGGGCTCTCTTTTCGCAAGTTCTTTAAGCCATTTTTCTGCACGAGCCCGATGTCCTTTAAACCTTTTAAATTTGCACATTGCCCATTTGACTAATCTACGATTTAAGCAGTCAATGGAGTATTTCACAGCTGAGGGGTTATATTTTGTGAAATAGTTCAACCAACCTCTAACTGTTGGATTTACCATTTCTGCTATAATTTCAATTCGACTACCTGAAAACCGCTGAATTTTCATTGCTTTGATTTTGTCTCTAAAGGCTTTAGCAGACTTTTTACTTACAGAAGGAAGAAAATTAAATTGCAGTCTTCCTAATCTGTCTTTAATAAAAATTCTACGAAAAGTATATCCTAAAAAGTCGAATTCAGTGACTTGGTATTCTTTCTGCCTGTCCTTATCTTTACAGTAGATAATCTTCGTTTTCTCTGGATGTAGTTCAAGCTTGCATTCTTTCATTCGTTGCCTCAGCTTGATTAATATCTCTTCTGCTTCTGATTCCGTCTTGCAGTGAATAATGGCATCATCCGCGTATCGTTCAAATGGCGCGTGAGGATTCGTTCGTACCATCCACACATCAAATGCATAATGCAAAAATAAGTTCGCAAGAACAGGACTAATGACACCACCTTGCGGTGTTCCACTCTTTCGGTAAATCTTGTGACCTTCTGAGTTAAGAAATGGTGCTTTGAGCCATCTTTCTATGTACATCAGTATCCACGGCTCATTTGTATGCTTTTGTACTGCCCGCATTAAGAGTTCATGATCAATATTATCAAACAGTCCCTTAATGTCGAATTCTATGACGTAGTCATATTTCCAACATCTTTTTCTTGCTTGTCCTATTGCATCTAGTGCCGATTTGTTTGGTCTGTATCCGTAAGAGTCTTTATGAAATATAGGTTCTACTTTCGGTTCAAAATATAGCTTTACTACCATCTGCGCTACTCTGTCTTCGACAGTTGGGATACCAAGTCCCCGTTTCCCTCCAGTTTTCTTAGGTATTTCAACTAACTTCACCGGAGGTGGGAAGTAACATCCTGAACTCATTCGATTCCATATTTTATAGAGATTATCCTTAAGATTCTCTTCGAATTCTTCTATAATTTGACCATCAATCCCTGCACTTCCTCTGTTTGCTTTCACCCTTTTGTAGGCAGACCAAACAACTTGCTTCGAGATTTTATATGGCTTACTCTCTCTCATCAAATCCTCCTGCTTTCACAGTTGTTATCAGTTTTCGAGTTGAATGACGGTGCCCCTTCGCTCTGCTGTCATTACAACAACTTCATTGCTACTACGAGCACCTCCGCCCCTGCACCACGCTTCGCTATTTCAATCTCGCCTTTCTGTGGCTTGTATCTTTTCACTTAACATCGTGTTGCAGGTTCCTGTGTTTCACATCAGAGCCTAATATACACTCATGCCGCCTTAATACCGTTTGCCAAGTAGCCAGCATTTCAGGTCATCTTCTACTCTTGTCCCTATCTAGTGGTGAAGGATAGGTTTTGGCAAAGTTTTACGTTATCGATACTTCTTCAGCGGTTCACTTTCGTTCATCTTTGTATATCTCACATGATTGATTTATTTCAACCTTTTCCCTAGACGCTTACTACCACAACTCTTTATTGCAGCAGCTTAGGGTTGTTTGATGGATTTGCCTGATTCAATCTCCATCGATGGACCTTCCATCATCTCTGATGTGCCTTTCACAGCACACCACCACCGTAC
>NZ_JBJEFJ010000119.1:0-1882 GCF_051873915.1 Pradoshia sp. | reverse complement strand
AGCGCTGCGATATATCCGAATGTCATGGCAGGCCCCAAGGTCGCTCCTGGTCCGGGATAGGATTCTCCCATAATGGAGGCGGAACAATTGCCGGCTGCATATACCCCTTTGATGAACGATCCATCTTCTTTTATGATGCGTGCCTTCTCATCAATTACCACGCCTCCCTTGGTTCCAATATCGCCTGGATAGACACGAAGAGCATAATAGGGACCGTTATTAATGGTATCTAAATTAGGATTCTTTAACGTTGGGTCCCCGTAGTATCGGTCATAAGGAACATCGCCTCTGCCGAAATCCGCATCCTTTCCTCTTTTCGCTAGCTGGTTAAAGCGTTCGATTGTAGCGATGAGTTCGATTCGGTCCATTCCCAAGTTCTCCGCCAATTCGGTAATGGTATCGCCAGTCCTTACAATATCATGATCATAATATTCCTTCGGGAAATCCAGCCCTGGGAATTGACCAGCAATTAGATAGCGCTTCTTGGTTCTTCGGTCGATGATGAACCAAGAGGGGATTGCTTTTCCGTTTGTCCGTTTATTATGCTCATACATCAAGTCTGTGAACTCATGATAAGGGAGCGCTTCATTTAGATAGCGATGTCCATCCTGGTCGGTGATGACCATACTAGGGATACCGCGCTCAGCGACAAGGAAAAACGGTTTCCCATTGTGGTCAATAATAGAAGGGGCTCCCCAAACCTTATCCATTAGGTCGAACTTTGCCCCTAATTTAGCAGCTGGTGAGAGGATGTCGCCCGTCTGGCCCGTGGGGGAGGAGGTCCACTGCATATTAGTAGGCTTGGGCAGATACTTCTCCCGTTTATTCTGATCTCTTGAGAATCCACCAGAACCAAGAATGACTCCCTTTCTTGCTTTAATTGATTGTGCCCTTCCGTCTTTTTTCACTTTGATACCAACAACACGGTCATCATCAATAATGAAGTCCGTAAATGCCGTGTTAAGTGCTAATTTCCCTCCGGCCTCCTTGTAGGAAAGGGCGAAACGAGCAATGAGAGCTTGTCCAAGAGAAGTGAGTTTAGCCCGGGTGATTTTAGATTTGACCATTCTTAAGCCCAGGCGCATAGATCGCATCTTCCCTGCAGTGGTGCGTGTAATCATATTTATCTTATGGAAATCCTGTCCTGTCATCGTAAAGCCCTTAGTGGGGATAGTAGGGCTGTTCATTAAATGCTGCCAGCTGCCAAGCTTCCTAGCATCGATAATCAAAGGTTCAATCGACCGCCCGTGGGCTTTACCGCCCGGGTAATGAGCATAATAATCAGAGTAGTTTCGTGCATAGGAAAATCTCATATGCTCTGTTTTCTGATAAAAGTAATCAAGCATCTCGATGCCCTTCCGTAAGTAGGTGTCTTTAACAGGTTCGGTGACCCGGTCTCCAACTGTGACATCTAAGTATCTTCTTGCCTCCTTATAGCTGTCGCTAACACCGGCTTCTTCTAAATAGCGATTATTCGGAATCCATACACCGCCTCCTGAAAGGGCAGAAGCACCGCCGTATTTACTTTCCTTTTCAATTAATAGAGTGTGCAGACCTTCAAGCTGAGCGGTCAATGCGGCTGAGAAACCAGCTGCTCCCGAGCCTACTACTAACACATCGTACTCTTCATCCCAATTCATCTAATCCCTCCCGCTTGCTATAAAATATGTCCTGAGAAAAAGACATAGAATAGAAAAAGAAGAATTTTAGCGATAAATTCCAGTTTCATTTTAGGCGAAAAGGTGGTATATTAATTGAGCTGCTTCTTTAAGCAGTGCTGATAGAAAATGGATGATAAACTTTTTTAAAAAAAGTATTGCATTCATAAAAAATATCAGGTATTATATAAAAGTTGCTTCCGAAAAACGAGATAAAAACTTTT
>NZ_JBJEFJ010000118.1:6121-10002 GCF_051873915.1 Pradoshia sp. | reverse complement strand
GTACCGAACAATCTGTCACCAGCGTCGCCAAGACCTGGTACGATGTAGCCATGGTCGTTGAGCTTTTCGTCAAGGGCTGCGATGAAGATGTCCACATCTGGGTGTGCTTCTTCAACAGCTTTTACGCCTTCTGGAGCTGCGACTAGGCACATGAATTTAATGTTTTTCGCACCGCGTTTTTTGATGGCACTGATGGCATCTACTGCTGAACCGCCTGTTGCAAGCATTGGGTCAACAACGATGAATTCTCTTTCTTCAACGTCTGCTGGGAGCTTAACATAGTATTCCACTGGCTTCAAAGTTTCTGGGTCTCTGTATAGACCAACATGTCCAACCTTTGCAGCTGGAATGATTTTAAGCATTCCGTCCACCATGCCGAGACCTGCGCGCAGGATTGGCACAAGAGCTACTTTTTTACCGGCGATAATTTTGGATGTTGCTTTGCTGACAGGAGTTTCAATTTCTACTTCTTCAAGCGGGAGATCACGCGTGATTTCAAAGGCCATAAGTGTTGCAACCTCATCAACCAACTCTCTGAATTCTTTAGTACCCGTATTCTTGTCACGTATGTACGTAAGCTTGTGTTGAATTAATGGATGGTCAAAAACGTATACTTTTCCCATTCTGATCTCTCCTTACTGGTTTAATCCTATATTTAAGCACTCGCTTCATTTTACAGAAAAACACTTATTTCTTCAATCGTGAATTTCTTCTTGTTCATCCTGCTAATTTTCCCCTTGTAGTATATCCCATTTCCTCTAGAAAAAAGCCGCAAGTTGTCCATAACCTGCGGCGATTTTCTTATAAAGAAGGATACAATTCGTATTTACCAGATAAAGCAGCTACACGTTCTGCCGCTTCCTTCAATTTCGCTTCGTCTTCTGGATGCTTGAGCGCGAGGCCAATGATGGCGCCGATCTCATCCATATCCTCGAGTCCAAAGCCGCGGCTTGTCACTGCAGCGGTACCAATACGGATTCCGCTAGTAACAAATGGGCTTTCTGGATCAAATGGGATCGTGTTCTTGTTGACAGTGATGCCGATGTCATCAAGGACTTTCTCAGCTGTTTTCCCTGTCAGTCCTGCTGAACGTACGTCGATTAAAAGTAAGTGGTTATCTGTGCCGCCTGATACGAGTGTCAGGCCTTCTTTTTCCAAGCTTTCACCTAGGCGTTTTGCATTATCAATGATTTTCTTCGCATAGTCCTTAAAGCTTTCTTGAAGCGTTTCACCAAAAGCTACAGCCTTTGCGGCGATCACATGCATAAGCGGTCCGCCTTGGATGCCTGGAAAGATGGATTTATCAATTTTCTTCGCGAACTCCTCACGGCAGAGAATCATGCCTCCGCGCGGTCCGCGCAACGTTTTGTGAGTCGTTGTAGTAACAAAGTCTGCATATGGAACCGGGCTTGGGTGAAGACCAGCAGCCACAAGGCCGGCGATATGTGCCATGTCTACCATTAAGTAAGCGCCGACTTCATCCGCAATTTCACGGAATTTCTTGAAGTCAATCTCACGCGGGTACGCACTTGCGCCTGCGACAATCAATTTTGGCTTTGATTCGAGCGCCTTTTGGCGAACATCTTCATAATTGATGAGATGAGTCTTTTCATCCACACCATACTCCACGAAGTTATAAAGAACACCGCTGAAGTTGACCGGGCTGCCATGCGTTAAGTGCCCGCCATGTGATAGGTTCATACCAAGAACGGTATCTCCCGGATTCAAGATGGTGAAATATACGGCCATATTTGCTTGAGCACCAGAGTGAGGCTGGACATTCGCATGCTCTGCCCCAAAGATTTGCTTCGCGCGGTCGCGAGCCAAATCCTCGACAATATCTACATATTCACAGCCGCCATAATAGCGTTTTGCTGGATATCCTTCTGCATATTTATTTGTCAGTACGGAGCCTTGTGCTTCCATAACAGCTTCACTGACAAAGTTCTCAGAAGCGATTAGTTCGATTTTTCCCCTTTGTCTTCCTAGTTCTTGTTGGATTGCCTTAAATACTTGTGCATCCTGCTCTTGCAAATAGCTCATCTCTTTGCATCCTCCCTTTATCAAAAGCACACTTACTTTTAAGAATTCCTACTAATTTTAGCATGAAAAGAAAGTATCGTCATTTTTTCCTAAATACGCTCATAGCACGCGCGGGCTCCCCCAATCAGCTTCGGTCTCGTCATCGCGCTTGTGACATGTGCCTTGCCGATTACCTTCACGGATGTGCGGACTGGAACAGCGACATGCTTCAAATGCATGCCAATCATCGTGTCGCCAATATCAATCCCGGCATCCGCTTTCATATTCTCGACCACAACTGGATCTGCGAAATGATTGAAGGCATAAGTCGCCATCGCTCCCCCCGCATGGCGAACGGGAACGACGGTCACCTCCTCAAGTGAGTAGCGAATGGCTGTCTCCCGTTCGACGACAAGCGCGCGATTGATATGCTCACACCCTTGAAAAGCAACGCGAACCTTCGTGCGTTGTGCAAACTCGGATATAGCCGTAAAGATTGCCTCAGCCGCATCAAGTGTCCCAGATGTGCCGATACGCTCGCCCATCACTTCACTTGTGCTGCAGCCAATTACGAGTAGACGATTCTCGTTTAAAGGGAATACACTGTGTAATTCTTCTAGAAGACGAGCTGTTTCTGATTGAATCTCTTCAAGATGCCTTTCACCCATTCTGCATTCCCCCGCTCTTTATTGTTCCAGATTGGCAATTTTATTGATGCGGTTTTCGTGGCGGCCGCCCTCAAATTCAGTTGTCAGCCATACTTTTGCAATCATGCGTGCAAGACCTGGTCCGATAACACGCTCACCCATTGTGAGTACATTGCTGTTATTATGAGCTCTTGTTGCTTCCGCACTGAATACATCATGCACAAGAGCCGCACGAATACCCTTCACTTTATTTGCTGCAATGCTCATGCCAATGCCTGTCCCGCAAATAAGGATACCGCGGTCAAATTCACCAGCAGCTACCTTTTCAGCTACGGGCTGTGCATAATCCGGATAATCAACAGATGTGTTGCAATCACAGCCAAAGTCCTCAAATTCAATACCCATTTCCTTTAATAGGTCAGCAATTTCATTCTTAATATTTAAACCACCGTGATCTGATGCAAGCGCTACTTTCATTTCTGCAAAACTCCCTTCAGCCTCTATAAGTTTGGTCACACTCTATAGTAGTACTAGTTCTTTATTTTTTCCACTAGCTCATTAATTAGTTGCTTTAATTCCATAAAGGTGCGCTCGTACATTTGCTTGCTGCCGCCGAACGGATCAGATACATCACGGTCAGACAAATCCTCACGAACAAATTCCTTCAGTGTAAAGGTGCGCTCAATCACCTGCGGGTAACGGGAAGCAATCAGCTGCTTATGTCCTTCTGTCATGGTGAAAATGTAATCGGCCCACTCCACATCATCATCGCTCAATGTACTCGCTGCATGGTCATGCCTAATTTCATGATCATCAAGAACAAGCCTCGCATTAACGGAAGCCGCATCTCCCGGATACGCATACACCCCGGCAGACCTTACCTCGACTCCTTCTAACTGATAACTTCTCAGGATTGCCTCTGCCATCGGGCTGCGGCATGTGTTCCCTGTACAAACAAATAAGATATTTTTCAAGGCGTTTTCCCTCCTGCCCCCTATTATAGATGATTTCTGCCTGATAAAAAAAGGAGGGGATTGATGTGGAATGAGGGATTCGTTTT
Organism: Pradoshia sp.; assembly: GCF_051873915.1. Taxonomy (NCBI): domain Bacteria; kingdom Bacillati; phylum Bacillota; class Bacilli; order Caryophanales; family Bacillaceae; genus Pradoshia; species Pradoshia sp. The sequence goes on along the minus strand of NZ_JBJEFJ010000118.1, from coordinate 6,273 downwards.
TCCCTTTTGTTGACCTCCCCTAAATTGATGTATGTTCGCTTTTAATAGTTGAAACCTCTTCTATTACACCTTTTTGATTCACAAGCGGATTCTGCAGGAGCCGGGCATTACAACCTGATTATCACAATGAGTCGCCGATTTCGCCCATACCT
>NZ_JBJEFJ010000118.1:0-6021 GCF_051873915.1 Pradoshia sp. | reverse complement strand
TATTTTCGCCCTAACCCCATTCTTTTCGCCCATAATATTATGCGTTCGCCCTTAAAGTAAGAAATCCTGAAAATCACATGAGAAAATCACCTCTGAGCAATGCCCAAGAGGTCAAAATAGACAAGCTGATGTTATTTCCGAAAGAAATGAACGCCTTTTTCGGCGAAAATTATTCATAAAAGCTATCCAAACAGACCCAGACTGCCCCCCACATCAAAAAAAGCAGACAGAAAACCATCCGCGGTTTTCCATCTGCTTCGTTTTGCTCGCTTCATTTCTACTATTATAATAACTGCATCAATATTTTCATGCCAAAGGCGAAGAGAATGCTTCCTCCGATTACGAAGCTGTATTTCCCCATGAAGGAGTGTACTTTCCTCCCGAGGAGCAAGCCGGCGATGGTGAGGATACAGGCAACCACTCCGAAGCAGAGGATCGCCATAAAGGCTTGGGCGCCAATCATGCCAAGAGATAGACCGACTGAAAAGCTGTCGAGGCTGACACTTGCCGCAAATAGAATCAACCCAAACCCAACCGGCGCGATGACGGCCTCCTCCTTCCCCCGCACGCCCGAGAGAAACATTTGCAGACCCAAAAACAAGAGAAGGGCCGCTCCGACAAAGGAGGCAAATGTCCCAAATTGACCAGAGAGAAATGCGCCTGATAGGATTCCTAAATAGGGCATCCACACATGGAAGAGCCCGACTGTCGTGCCGATGGCAGCGACGGATTTTAAGCGGAGCTTGAAGGAACCCATTCCAAGACCAATGGAGAACGCATCCATACCGAGCGCAAAGGCCATGATAAGCATCGTAAAAAGCTCTGATACATGTTGATGATCCATAAGAAAAACCTCCCGGGACTAGCCTGCTTCAAAAGCATATGCCTGTCCGTGGAGGTTTAGAACTTAATCCTCTTTAATGATTCTTCCGCTCGCCGCCTTAAGCAGCCGATTCATGATGGCCTCGCCGATTCCTTCATGCGGGTAAGCCTCGCCGAAAATGACGTCAGGCCCTTCATGGTCAAACTCTCGCAGGACACCGTACATATTCTCTGCGATCGTTCGCAGGTCCTTGAGCGTTCCTCCCTCGAGAATGATATCCGCTTCATACAAATGCTTATGCTCTGAAACCGTGTAAATGCCTACACGAAGTCCCTCTGCCCGCTTCTCATCCACTAAGGATTGAAGGAAGGACGGGCTTCCGTCTACGAGAGTTAGCGGTGCCTGCGGGGCATAATGCTTGTACTTCATGCCAGGTGCTTTCGGCGCTTCCTTCTCCTTCAGCAAACCTTTATCAACCTCGACATGGCCGATGATCTCCTGCAATTGCTCAATCGTTACACCGCCTGGGCGAAGAATGAGCGGTACGTCTCCTGTAATATCCAAAACGGTCGATTCCAAACCGACGCCTGTCGCTCCGCCGTCAACAATGCCGGCAATCCGTCCGTTCAGATCCTCATACACATGCTGAGCAGTTGTTGGACTTGGTTTTCCGGATAGGTTGGCGCTCGGTGCCGCAACAGGGCAGCCTGATTCTCGAATGAGCTGAAGGGCAAGCGGATGGTCCGGCATGCGAATGGCCACCGTTGCAAGGGCCGCTGTAACGGTATCAGGGAATACCCCTTCCTTCTTTTTGAAAATCAAGGTAAGCGGTCCAGGCCAGAACCTTGATATCAATGTATGTGCTACATCCGGAATTTCCTCAACTAAACCGTTCAATTGTTCCTTATGCCCAATGTGGACAATCAGTGGATTATCGCTTGGTCTTCCCTTCGCCTGATAGATATTCGCCACCGCTTGGCCATTGAGAGCATTTGCTCCCAGTCCATACACGGTCTCCGTTGGGAAGGCAATAAGCTCCCCATCACGTAAGAGGGCAGCAGCATCCACAATCTGTGGATAAATTTTGTTGTTATCCACAATGTTATCCACTTTCCAAATTTTCGTTCTCATCAATCACACCTACTGTCTATTCCAATTACAAAGCTGAAAAGCCTTATAATATCACGTTTTTTCCCTATCAGTTACCATTTATCTTTCCACAGATAAAGGACTTCCTACAGAAGATTCAACCTTATCCACAGAATGTGAATAAGTCTGACTATTTCCGTGGATAAATCCTTCCTATAAATGGCGGCTCATAAAGTATACATCCTTTATTGTACACACCTTTTCCACAACAGGCGAATCTTTCACTTTGCCCGGAAGCTGCTCACATTGGCAAGGCATAAATTGCAGTGCCTCGAAAAAGGCTCTCGCCTGTTGCTTATTCGAAACAAGGAATACCTGTTCCACACCATGCTCGCGGGCGATGGCAAGCATGGCTTCAAATAAGGCTGGTACCTGCGCATGGGCCTCAGGCAGGAAAAGGAAGGAACGGAGCAGTCCGTATTCACCACAAGACTCCAGTCCGATTATCCCTTTAATAAGGTGGTCTTCATCCTTCAAGAGAATGAACTTCCCACTCTCCACCTCTTCTTCAGCCACTTCCATTCCTGCCTGTTCCATAAATCGTACTGCCAGCTCAATGTCCTGATTCTTTGCGATGGCCATATAATACATCCCTATTTCAGTCCCCTCTCTATCATTTCTACTTCCATACATATGAATTGATAGAGTGAATAGAACTAAAACAGAGAATCAAATATCTCCTTCAGGAAAAACTTCACCTCAACCTGTTCCTCATCCCGGTCCTCATAGACAACCTTCGTTTCCTCAGCTGACTCCTCTTCATCAATCGATTGATTAATGACTTCAGCCTGTGCTGCTTCTGGCTTTTCACTCTCCTGTTCAATCGATTGATTAACTGTCTTCTCCTTTGAAACCTCTTCATCAATCGGTTGTTTAGCAGCCTCCTCCTCGGTCGTTTGCGCCTTCACGGCTGTGCCGCTATTGAAGTCAAGGAAACAAAGCGGCGGGAACAGCACGCACCACCAGTTCTCCCCTTCTCCCTCTCCAAGCGTGATCTTGATTGCCTCATATTCACCTGCAGGATATAAGTATTGGCCGTATAGCTTCGTTGGGAAAACCGTTTTCCCGAACTCGACATCTACCTTTTGCACATTGCCCTCGCGCTCCATCACTTCCATTGCAATCGCCTCAATCTCGTCCAAACGAGAGGAAATGATTTTACGTGCTTCCTCAATACTTGTCAGTTCAGCCACCCAGATGTTGATTTCTGCATTTACTTCATCTCTGATCTTCCGCTTCAATTCCTGGTCTGATTCATGATTGCTGTTTGCCAGGATTCGAAGCCGAATCGCCTCAGATGGAATGACTTGAACTTCTGCATTCGTCTCCGTTGATTTAGGTGTCATTAGACCAGCCATTGTCGCCATAGATAACAATAGAATATATAGTAAGGGTAAATACGTTCTCCCTCTCATCATCATAAGCACCGCCCTTTCACTTACAAACAGTGTGGACAGCATTGCTCTATCTTAAACTATCATTATCTAATTTTTATTGTGTGTGACAATTTTTTCCTTTATGATTTGAGGAGAAAGGAGGATGTATAGGATGGAAGATTTCATTTATGAAGAGGAGCCAGGCTTTTTTGATACGTTTGATTTATTCGATTCAGGCTTGCCTATTATCTTTGTCATCTTTTTTATCATTATTATTGGCATTTTTGCCTTTGTTATCATCTCCGGAATCATTCAATGGAATCGAAACAATGCCCAAGCAAAGCTGTCGGTTGTCGCTAAAGTTGTCACGAAGCGGACCAATACACGCTCTGAAAGCACCTGGTATTATGCCACCTTTGAGGTGGAAAGCGGGGATCGAATGGAGTTTAGCTTAAGCGGGAGAGAGTTTGGCCAGCTTGCTGAAGGAGATGTCGGTACCCTTCAGTTTCAGGGCACCCGCTATTTAGGATTTGAGAGGATTGCCTAAGGCACCCTCTCTATTCCTTTATCTCGGCAAATACCATCCGATCCTTGCCATTAATATCAAACACAATGTCTACCTCAGCTTCAGGTATCTCTTTCTGGATTAAGGCTGCTACACTCTCAGCCTGCCCAGCGCCGACCTCGAATCCGACTAACGCCGGCCGATTGAGTACTTGCGGCATCTTTGCAGCAAGCTCGCGGTAGCAATCAAGCCCGTCTTCTCCTGCAAACAGCGCCATGGACGGCTCGTGATGGGTTACAACTTCAGACATCCACTCACGGTCGCTCTCCGGGATATACGGAGGATTCGATAAGAGAATATCGACCTTTCGTCTCTCCTCTATGAGTGGATCAAGAAGATTGCCCTGTTTGAATGTAATCTCTGCCTCATGCTCGGCTGCATTCTTCCTCGCCACCTCAATAGCCTTATCCGATAAATCCACCGCCAAGACAGACAGACCTGGAAGCTCACACGCCATCGTAACGGCAATGATGCCGCTCCCGGTACCGATATCAGCGAGCGTTAATGCTTGTTCCCTGCCAAATAATCGCTTCATTTTTTCTATTGTATGGTAGATAAGCTCTTCTGTTTCCGGGCGCGGAATGAGACAATCGCCATTCACCGCAAAGGTCCGTCCGTAGAATTCCTCTGACCCAATGATGTGCTGAATAGGAACAGCCTCTACTCCATGCTTATGCACAGAATCCTTGAATTTCGCAGCGGTATCCGCCGGCAGCTCATCCTGCATGGATGCCAGCATTTGGGCACGTGTTTTCCCAAGCTGCGCCATCAAGAGCCATTCGCCGGCATTTTCGTCCCTTCCTTTTTCCCGTAAAAAAGAAGAAGCCCATTTAAGAGCTTCATAAATCTTCATCATTCTTGCTCCGCATTCTCAAGACGGCTTGCTTGGTCAGCCATAATGAGGGCATCAATGACTTCATCCAGCTTACCTTCCATGATCTGGTCAAGCTTTTGAATCGTGAGACCAATGCGGTGGTCAGTCACACGGTTTTGCGGGAAGTTGTAGGTACGGATCCGCTCAGAACGGTCACCTGTTCCAACAGCACTCTTACGGGTTTTATCATATTCTGCCTGTGCCTCTTGCTGGAACTTATCATAAATACGCGCACGAAGGACCTTCATCGCTTTTTCCTTATTCTTGATCTGGGATTTCTCATCCTGGCAGGATACAACGATTCCAGTTGGCATATGTGTCAAACGCACGGCTGACATTGTCGTGTTAACACTTTGTCCGCCAGGGCCGCTTGATGCGAATGTATCTACACGAATATCCTTATCATGAACCTCAACTTCAACCTCTTCCGCTTCCGGGAGGCAGGCTACTGTCGCTGTAGATGTATGAATCCGGCCGCCTGATTCAGTCTCAGGAACACGCTGTACACGGTGAGCACCATTCTCGAATTTCATCTTAGAGTAGGCGCCATTTCCGTTGATCATGAAGATGATTTCTTTATAGCCGCCAAGTCCGGTTGGATTGGAATCCATGACATCAATCTTCCACCCTTGTGCTTCTGCATAACGGCTGTACATGCGATAAAGACTGCCCGCGAACAAGGCCGCTTCATCCCCGCCAGCTGCACCGCGGATTTCCATGATAACGTTCTTGTCATCATTCGGGTCCTTCGGAATGAGGAGGATACGAAGCTTCTCTTCAAGCTCTGTCATCTGGCTGCTAAGCTCGTCCACTTCCTCCTTCACCATTTCACGCATGTCTGCATCCAGCTTCTCCTCAAGCATCGCTTTTGCATCTTGATACTGAGAGCGGACCTCTTTATATTCTCTATAAGCAAAAACGGTGTCCTGAATATCAGATTGCTCTTTAGAATATTCGCGGAGCTTATTTGTATCATTAACGATATCAGGGTCACTTAATAATTCATTTAATCTTTCATATCGGTCTTCAACCGCTTGTAATCGATCGATCAATTCATTCACCTCATTAACAGGTTTAGCTATCTCGGCGCTTATACCGCCATCTAATTCAATTATCTATTGTACCATACAACCCAGCAAATAAGAAAACTCACATCCGCAGACTATACAGTGAAACTTCCATCAGTTGGGTCCTCACCACTGATGGTTAGTTGAACCAATCGGGCTTTTACGGA
>NZ_JBJEFJ010000117.1:0-1896 GCF_051873915.1 Pradoshia sp. | reverse complement strand
TTCAAGCGTTCTATTGACGCTTACCGGGAAGCAGCCAGACAAAACGGCCATGACCCATCTACCCTTCCAGTCGCAACGGCCGGCTTCTTCTTTATCGCAGACGATGCCGAGAAAGCGCTTGACGAGTACTACCCTCATATCAATAAAGGAATGGAACGCACCAACGGACGCGGTTTTCCGCATGCTGCTTTCATGCAAGGAAGTGACACGCATAATGTCATGAATGTCGGCAGTCCACAGCAGATTATTGAGAGAATCCTTTATCAGCATGAACAATTCGGTCACCAGCGCTATTGCCCAGATGGATTTCGGCGGAGTGCCGCGCGAAAAAGTCATCAAGCAAATTGAAATCATTGGCACGGAAATCCTTCCTGCCATTCGAAAATATACTGCTAAATCATAAAAAAAGGACACATCGAATCACTAGCATTCGATGTGTCTATTTAATTCAGCCGTTAGCCTTTGAATACCGTCATACATCTCTTCCCTGCTTTTCTTATCATTCATCTCTGTTCGCGCATGGAGTAGAACAGGACGCACAGATTCGATCGAGCGTCCGAACGATTCCATCCATTGATAACGCGGTACCATCCATGTGTGAAAATGATGGGTTGTATCCTCATTATAGAAGTAATAGACATGCTCAATTCCAAGGACAGTCCGCTGTGCCCTTCTAATTTTCGCTAGAAAGCTGATATAGTCCAGCCGCTCCGCATCAGTTAATTCATCCAAGCTAATAATATGGCGTTTGGATGCGACAATCACCAGTCCCTTGATTGGATAGGCAGCATCCTGATGAGCATGGAAATGAGCTGTCTCCCCAATCACACCGCCATCCGGCTCAACCAGACCACTCGTTAACGCACAGCTCAGGCATTCCACCTCAACGGTTCTTCCATCTGATAAAGTAATAGTTCGCATGAATCACCAGCCCTTTCACCAAACAAGATCATTTCTTACAAGAAATCGGTCATTAAACTCAATGGGAACCCCCACTCCATCCTTTTCAGCATGAATATGTACATGCGGCTCTGACGTGTTACCAGAATTGCCGACAAGTCCAAGCTTCTCTCCCGCCTCAACCTGTTCGCCTGCTTTGACCGTCAGACTGTCCTGCTGCATATGGGCAATCCATACTTGAGCTTCAGTACCCTCACATTGAAGAGCCACATGGTTTCCTGCTGCCTTTTCCGGATTGGTTTGCGGCGGATTCAAATCAGGAAGTTCCTGTTCTGCCTCCACCACTTCTCCTGTACATGGACTGTAGATACCATCGCCATAGATTCTGTATTTAGAATTATCACCTGGATAAATGCCAGTGGCTCTCACTCCCCATTTGTCGATCTTTACGATATCAACTGCATATTGCTGGCTTTCATAGGCATGATGGTAGTTGACCTGAACATGAGCTCCTCCCTGTCCAATAAAATAGACTCCATCCTTTAACGGGAATTCCAGCTCAATGGCCTCCTCATTTGCCCAAAGCCCGCTGATTGCGAGCACATTATACAGACCGAATACCCCTATCAACAAAAGATAAAGAGCAAATGACCATTTCTCTCCCTTTTCTAAAGGTGCCCTGAAAGGCTTCCTTCTCACCTTCAAATAGGACAGGATAAGCGCAACAATCAACAAGAGAACCCAAATATATCTCAGATAATAGGTAAGGAAATCCCATGGCGCCGTCATAAACAGCCAGCTTACATAGAATATCGTGAACAGGGATTGCACCAGCCAATCCAACTTACTCTTCTTACTCCCTCTCCAAAGAGTCACAATGAAAACCGCTGGCAAAACCACTTGAAAGAAAACAACCTGAATCATAATCAACAGCATGACATTCCCCCATTTAGTTTGTTTGCTAGTCTATACGGTTTAACCAGAAAATGGTTTCTT
>NZ_JBJEFJ010000116.1:0-10043 GCF_051873915.1 Pradoshia sp. | reverse complement strand
CGTCAAACTTTTGACCTAATTGGAGCAAATGCAAGCAAAATTCATCCTTTCGACAAAATTAGAGGTTATCTGCATCAGATTTTTACAGAAAATGTATACTATTTTGTCTATAATAGATGCAAAGGAATAGGAGGGACAGTATGCGCACATATATTATTTATTTAATTGAAAACCAATTCGCCAATCATTTTTATGGCCGTGAATATATGTTTTATAACTTATTCCAGGATTTTGAGGAAGCTGAAGGGGATGACAAGCGAATTCTCCGCCGGCAGATTATGTGTGTGACAAAACGAATCCCTGCCAATCTGTTCAACTCTTATATGAATGAAAAAATCAAAAGTAAACAAGGATGTTTTGAAGAAAACGGGGTATATTATATCCGTAAGAATAGAAATGGAGCGTTCAGTGAAGCCTCTCTCGGCTACCGAAACCACTCACTGATTCTGCACGCTTCAGGAAGCTATGAGAGTGAGACGATTTTCTTTGAATGGCTCAGGCAATGGAATCCATACTTCCTCGCACTCGACACAGGGGAAGGACGCTGTGCATGGCTCAGACCAATCAAGCAGCCGAAATTCATTCTTTCTTGAGCATGGAAGCCATAACCTTTCCTCTCTAGCTTTAAAATTGCTACTTTTCAAGCGATAACAGCATAATACGCCAAAATCTGATAGAAATATCACCCCACATATGGTATTATTACTCTTGGTTTAATAATGTCTGTTAGACAGCACGGAGGAGGTTATTAAGGATTATGTTATACTATATTCTAACAGGAATCATTGCCTTGCTTGCTGGTGTAGCTTTAGGATTCTTCATCGCACGTAAATACATGATGGACTACCTAAAGAAAAACCCGCCAATTAATGAGCAAATGATTAAGATGATGATGACACAAATGGGAATGAAACCTTCCCAAAAGAAAGTAAATCAAATGATGAATGCGATGAACAAGCAACAAGGGAAATAATTCTTTGTTCGTTCTATGCATGAATCCATCCAACTAGGTTAATGATCGTCTTTTACATAAAAGATTTTCAGGCAATAACCTCGTGAACTTTCATGACTGAAATGATAAAACCACTTTTCTGATTGAACAGAAGAGTGGTTTTTATTTTTATCAGAGGGAATATTGTCGAAAAGTAAAACTCCAAAATTTAACATTTCGATGCTACCATTGGGGTATAGAAAATATACATATTACCAAAGATAAAGAGATGTGGGGGTGATATGTATGAAAAAGGAGGACAAAGAAATGGGTACTCAAATTCAAGATAAAGAAAAAACGCTTGATTTTATGGAGAATATTCAAGACATTATTAATAAAACGATTAAAGAACAAGGATTAACGAAAAGGGAAATTGAAAAAGCATTGAACTATCATAGAAGGTGATATGACTAAAAGATATAAAGTTGTTTTAGACACGAATGTATTTATCCATGGGTGGTTTTATGGGGATGAAGATTGTCAAACAATCCTAAAATTAGTGAAGAAACGAAAAATATATATTGGTTTTTCTCAAGATTCAATTGGAGAACTTATGTATGTCTCAAAAAATTTTGCGAGGAATTTTATACGAAAAGAGCAAGATCGTTTATCTTTTATGTCAGATATAGCTAAGCTCTTTTATTATGGCAGCTCGGCTAATATAAGCCAGATGCCGGATATAGATAAAATTAAAGATAAAACCGATTTAATGTTTGTTAAGTGTGCGTTCGTTTATGAGGCTGATTTTTTAGTATCCAATGATTATAGGAGTGGGATGTTTGATATAGATGGTCAATCATTTCATGTTGTTCATACTTCTGATTTTCTTAAAGTATATAAGGAGAGTTAGAATGAATGACAACAATATATTACATACAAATTTTATAAGATAGATAGATTTTCAGAAGTGACTCTTATAGAAGAGTCTTTTTTATTTATTGTTTTATCAAGATTGTTCTTTGTCTAACCTACTTGAAAAAGGGGGAGTATCGTGAAAAATCTACTGGCCATCATTTCGGTATTTATGATTCTGCTCGCCATCTTTGCCCCAGCAGGAATCATGTATGCGTTCCTTATTCATTTCACAGGGCAGGATTACGCCTCAATCCCATATTTGCTCCTATTTCTCATCTTGTTTTGCGTGATTGATATAGGCGTCGGTACATGGATAGATTCCTTGTTAAATGCGGTGAAGGATCGATACAAAGCGTTTTATACCAATACATTCCTTCGTACATTGCTGGAATGGGGCGGAACGTTGATGGTATTGAGCATGCTTGATTTCTTTATGGATGGAATAGAAATTTCTTTGCTGATGAAAGTGGTGATGACCATTATTCATGGGGTGACAGGCCTTTTCTTAGAGAACATAGAGATGGATGAGGAGGAAGGAAGGGGATTACCTCCGGAGGTTGAGGCAGATATTCAGCGTCTTCTGCAGGAGGAGAGCTGGACAGATTGTGTGAAAAGAATCCAGGCTAAATACCCGGAGATACCAAAAAGTGAGATTATCAAGGCTGTCCGAACGATACATAAACAGAAATAAAGGCTCCAGCTTTTAACAGCTGGAGCCTTGGTTTTTATAGGGCCTTCTTTATCAAATTCTTGTAGTAGAGCACAGAGAGAAGGCCGAATATTGAGTAGAGAACGGTGTAAAGAACCATGACAATCAGCATTGGTGTCCATAGCTCAGTTCCGAATAAGAACCAGCCGGACTGAACGGCAAAATAGCCATGGGAAAGGCCAATGATCAGCGGGATGCCGAAATTGAAGATTTGCTTGGCAATGACACCTTTTAATAAATCGCCTTCCGTGAAACCGAGCTTGCGCAGGATTGTGTAGTTCGGCAGCTCTTCTTCGCCTTCATCCATCTGCTTGAAATAAAGAATACATCCGGATGTAATCAAGAACGTGAGCCCGAGGAAGGCAACAATAAAGAGCATCAAGCCCATCGTGTTTTTCATATCATGGACAAGCTGTGGACGGGAGTCATTCATGTACTCTTCATCCGGGAGCTCCATGAACAGGTCATTCGCTTTCTTGAGATTGGCTTCATGATTAATCGTAATACCCATAAAGATAGTAGCTTCCTGCTGGATAGAGGAATCAGGATTCTCAGCGATCTCGTTAAAAACGGTCTGATCGACGAGAGCTAGAGGCATATCAACAGTGAAATAACTGGAAACAAGAGATTCTTTCTTCAATCCCGTCAAGGTTTGCTTCATTGAGCCATTTGGCCCTTCAAGGATTAACGTACCTAATTCATTAAATTGATAAAGGCTGGCATTTGCATCACTGAACCCAGCCATGATGACCTCATCCTTGGCTAAATTTAAGCCTTCCACGGCTGTTTCACTTGCGACGGGTATGGTTTTACGGTTTGGATTATAGTCCATTACTTCAAAAAAACTGCCGTTTACGATATCGCTTAGATCTGCGTAGACATGGATGACTTTAATTTGTTTCTCGGAGTAAGCGATGTGATTTTCTGTTAAAAGATTGATGAATATTTCATAATCATCCTGGTTTGCAAAGGAAAAATCAGCCGCCACTCTATCCTGAGCGCTCTTTTCGATCGAATAATACGAAATATAGCTTAACGATAAGAGGGCGATGGCAAGGGCAGAAACGGTCGTGATGATGGTCAGCAAGAGTGCATTTGACTTCATACGAAACATGATGGAAGACAAGGACAGGACATCATTGATGGTTAGATAGCCATTCTTCTTTTTCCGTACAAGATTGAAGAGGAAGCGGATAGAGCCCTTATAGAAGAAGTAAGTCCCGAGAATGACTGAGGTAAGAATAAAGACCATCCCAAGCAAAAATTCATTGGCTGTTTGGAAGTCTCCCCCGAATAGCTTAGACGATACATAATAACCACCAGTAATGAACGAGATTCCGATAAGTCCCATCAGGATTTCCCATAGAGAGATTTTCCCTGCCTTCATCTCTGTGGTTGTTTCCGTATGGAATAAGGCCAGAATGCCTTTTCTCTTGATATAGAAAAAATTAATCAATAAGGTAAACAGGAAAATCCCGAAAAAGACGATGAGCGTCTGGATAAGGGCAGCACTGGAAAACCTCAAGGAAGCAATGTCCTCTGTTCCTGTAATATTAAGTAAGATCAGCAGCAATAATTTAGAGGAGGCAAAGCCGAGGAAGATCCCCCCAATTAAGGAGCTGAAATAGAGAATGCTGTTTTCGGAAGAGAGGATCCAAAAGACCTTCTGCTTGTTCATTCCGACTAATTGGTATAAGGCAATTTCTTTGCTGCGCCTTTTCATGAAAAGATTATTCGCATAGGCTAGAAATACGGCAACGATAGCAATCAGCAGGATGGAGCCTGTAAGAATGGCCGAGCCCCCTTTAATGCCGCCTTCTACCTCATCCATGGCAGGATCGTATTGGAGTGTGACAAAGGAGAAATAAAGAGCCGAACTGAATACGAGAGCAAACACGTACAGATAGTAATTTTTCAGATTCTTTTTAAGGCTTTGCCTAATCAGCTTGCCAATGCTCATACTTGAACACCGCCTAGAATTCCTTGTGTTTTCATCAGATCCTTGAAGAATTGCTGTCGATTCTCATCCCCCTTGTTCAACTGCGTATAAATCTGGCCGTCCTTAATAAAGATGACGCGGCTGCAATAGCTTGCCGCAAGCGGGTCATGGGTGACCATGACGATGGTCGCTTTAAGTTCGTCGTTCAGCTGGCCGAGTTTGTGCAGCAGGTCTGACGCTGATTTGGAGTCTAAGGCACCTGTTGGTTCATCCGCAAAGATGATACTTGGTTCATGGATGAAGGCTCTGGCAGCGGCCGTTCGCTGCTTCTGTCCTCCAGATATTTCATTCGGATATTTATCCTTGATATCGTTTATGCCAAGAGTCTCGGCTATTTCCTTGAATCGGCGCTCAGCCTCTTTTTTGTTTGCCTTCTGAACAGAGAGGGGGAGGAGGATATTCTCCTTGACGGTTAAGGTATCTAGCAGATGATAGTCTTGAAAGATAAAGCCTAAATGATTCATGCGGAACTGGGCCAGTTTCTTGTCCTTCATTTTCGTCATTTCTTGTCCTTCGATATAAATGGTTCCACGGCTTGCCTTATCAATGGAGGATAGGACATTAAGAAGGGTGGTCTTCCCTGAACCGGAGGCTCCCATGATGCCGATAAACTCTCCCTTAGCAATGGTTAAATCCACGCCCTGCAAAACTTCCTGTTTATTAAACTTATTGCCATACATTTTATGAACTTTTACTGCTTCTAATATATTCATCTGTCCGTCACTCCTTTTATCGATTAATACAAGTGTACAGGAATATTCTGGTTAACCTCCTGTTATTTGGCGAACAAATAAGAAAAGCATGTGACATTATTGTCACTCGAATCAAACGACCAATGTAGGGGGAAGGGGAGGCTCATTCATCCTCGTGAGCGCACATAGAATAAAAAAAGCCTCCAGCCATTGAATGACTGGAGACTGCTAAGGATTAAAGGGCCTTCTTAATTAATTTCTTGTAGTACAGCACGGATAGAATGCCGAATATGGAGTAGAGGCCTGTATATAGAACCATCACAATCAGCATCGGCGTCCATAGGTCAGATCCGAAGAAGAACCAGCCGGATTGCACGGCGAAATAGCCGTGGCATAGACCGATAATCAACGGGATGCCGAAGTTGAAGATTTGCTTGGCAATGATGCCTTTTAGTAAATCACCTTCCGTGAAGCCGAGCTTGCGCAAAATCGTATAGTTTGGCAGCTCTTCTTCGCCTTCATCCATTTGCTTGAAATAAAGGATGCAGCCGGAGGTAATCAGGAAGGTGAGTCCTAGGAACGCGACGACAAAGAACAATAATCCCATACTATTTTTTTGATCCAGAATTTGTTGATAGCGGGAATCGTTCATGTCACTGTCGACCGTTTCCAAGAAGACCTCATTCGCCTTTTCCAGATTGGCTTCATTTTTAATCGTAATCCCCGTATGAACGGATGATTCCAATTGAATGGATGGGTCTGGTTTCTTGGCTAGCTTCTCATACACGGACTCGTCCACAATCATGACCGGCATTCCTCCGCCTGTAAAGTAGGAGGAAACAATCGGTTTCTTATCAATACCCACATAGGTTAAAGGAATATGGCCGTCTGGACTTTCTAGTTGAACCGTGCCTGAATCCTTAAATTGAACAAGCGTGGCGATCATGTCACTATAGCCAGTAAACTTGATTTCGTCCGGCTTCAAATTCAACCCATCAATGGCTGTGTCACTTACTAGTGGCATAGGCATATGATCAGTCGTGTAGTTGACTTCTTCAAAGCTTTTTGCCGTAATTTCCTCGAGGTCAGTATACACTTGAATCACATTAACTTTTTTCTCCTCGTAGCCAATCTTCTTCTCCTGCAGGGCGTCTTCAAACAAAGGTACTTCCTTCATGTTGGCGATTGAAAAGTCTGCTGTCACATTTCGCTCAGCCTGCTTCTCAACGGAGTAATAGGCGATATAGCTTAAAGAAAGCAGCCCGATGGACAAAGCCGATACCGTCGTGATGACCGTTAAGAGCATGGCGTTTGATTTCATCCGGAACATAATGGATGAAAGGGAGAGCACATCCTGAATGGTTAGATAGCCATTCTTCTTCCTGCGTATCAGGTTGAATAAGAAGCGGATAGAACCCTTATAGAAAAAGTATGTTCCAATAATGACGGAAGCTAGGATAAAAATCATCGCCATAAATAACTCATTGATTGTGCCGAAATCTCCATCAAACAGCATGGAGGAGACATAATAGCCCGTGATGATCAGAAGGAGGCCAAGCAGCCCAATCAATACCTCCCAAACAGAAATCTTTTTTGTCTTCATTTCGGTTGAGGAGACCGTATGGAATAGATCCAGGATGCCTTTTCGCTTAATGAAGAAGTAATTGACAAGCATCGTAATCAGGAATATTCCGATAAACACCGCAGCCGTTTGAATAAGGGCTTCTGTTGAGAAATTCAGTTTCGCTAAGTTGTCGACATTGGTGATTCTGATAAGAATGAGCATCAATAATTTCGAGAAGGAAAATCCTACGAAAATTCCCGCCAATAAAGAGCCGAAATAGAGAATACTATTTTCGGTGTTCAAAATCGTGAATACCTTCGACTTATTCATCCCAACTAATTGATACATGGCGATTTCCTTGCTGCGTCTTTTCATGAAGATATTATTGGCATACACAAGAAAGATCGTCACGATCGCAATCAAGAGAATGGAGGCTGACCGGATGGACGCTTCCCCCTTAATGGTCCCTTCCATCGGGTCCATCGATGGATCGTACTGTAAGGTAACGAATGAAAAATACAAAGCGACACTAAAGACAAGGGCAAAAATGTATAGATAATAGTTTTTAAGATTTTTCTTCAGGCTGCGCCAGATGAGAGAATTGACACTCATACTTGAACACCGCCCACAATGCCCTGCGTTTTCATGAGGGCCTTGAAGAAGGTTTGACGGTCTTCCTCGCCTTTATTCAGCTGTGTATAAATTTGTCCGTCCTTAATGAAAATGACACGGCTGCAATAGCTTGCTGCAAGCGGATCATGAGTGACCATGACGATGGTTGCACCGAGCTGTTCATTGAGCTGGCCCAATTTCCCGAGCAGATCGGAGGCAGATTTCGAATCAAGCGCACCCGTCGGCTCATCGGCGAAAATGATGCTAGGCTCATGGATGAACGCTCTAGCAGCAGCGGTACGCTGTTTTTGCCCGCCAGAGATTTCATTTGGATATTTATTCTGGACCTCAAGTATGCCTAATGTTTCAGCGATTTCATTGAATTTCTGTTCGGCCTCTTTCTTATTCACCTTTTGGACAGAGAGGGGGAGAAGGATATTTTCCTTCACGGTCAATGTGTCAAGCAGGTGATAGTCCTGAAAGATGAATCCTAAATGATTCATGCGGAACTGGGCTATCTTGCGATCGGACATTTTCGTCAGCTCCTGCCCTTCAATCAGGATGGACCCTCGGCTTGCTTTATCAATGGATGACAGTACATTGAGCAGGGTTGTTTTCCCGGAGCCGGAAGCACCCATAATCCCGATGAACTCACCCTTTTGAATCGTGAGGTCAATGCCTTTTAATACTTCCTGCTTATTAAATTTATTCCCGTAGTATTTGTGAATCTTAACTGCTTCAAGAATATTCATCAGTCGTTCACTCCTTTCGTTTCTATTATTAGTCTAGAATAATGGCAGAAAGTCTTCCTGCTATTTAGCGAACAAATAAGAAAAGCATGTGACATTATTGTCACACACTTATCACGGACTCAAATTCATTTCGTTTCGGGAAGCGGAGCGTGAAGGTCGTGCCTTCCCCAAGTGTTGATTCCACGCTGATCTTGATGTGCAGGGCAAGGGCTGCCTGCTTCGTTAAATAAAGCCCCATTCCGCTTGAGGAACGATCTTGATGCTCCGTTGTTGATGTGAAGCCTTTGTCGAAGATACGGGGCAGGTCCTTCGGGTCAATTCCGCGTCCATTGTCAATGATTTGCACATATGTGTGACTGTCATCCCGAAAGCTTTTCAAGCGAATCTCATCCTGCTCACTGTATTTGACGGCATTGGTTAACAGCTGGCGGATGATAAAGGCGGCCCATTTGGCATCCGTTAAGACGACATCAGCCTCAAGTTCTAAATCAAAGCCAATGCCTTTTTGCAGGCACCAGGACTGAAGCATCTTAATCTCCTGAATCATTAGCGGCTTCAAGCTGACCTGCTCAATGTAGAGATCATTATGCATGAAGGGCATCCGCTTCTGATGGAGCTGTGTATCAAGTAATAAATGAATCCTAAGCCATTCGTACATGAGCTGAGCCTTCATCTCCTCATCCTCGGTACGGTCGATAATCAGCTTCATCGCCGTAAGCGGGGTCTTCACCTCATGAATCCATGCCAGCAAATCATCCTTTTCATATTCAAGCATGGCGGTATTCTCATACGTCTCATTCCGAAGCGAAGTGGTCTGCTGAATGAGTGTATCCGCAACTATTCTCTCAAATGGACTCGTTGGTGTCGGGAGCGTGTCCGTATCGAGATCGGCTGTCCAATTATCCAACTCCTGATAAAACTTCGTCTCCTTTATATAGCGGAAGCAGAGAAAGGCAAGAGAGAGAATCGTTGTCAAGAAAACAGCGTACAGCACAGGTGTAATGGGAATGGAATGATCAAGCCAGGCAATCAAAAGGATAAGTCCCTGCACTGCGACAATCAAGAGGATCCAGCTTAGACGCTCCTTCAGGAATTTTGCCTTCATATAGGTGACTCCTCTTCCTTGGCGATATAGCCTTGTCCAACCTTCGTCTCAATCATGTGGCCAAGACCAAGCTGTTCGAGCTTTTTGCGAAGACGATTGACGTTCACCGTGAGCGTGTTATCGCTGACAAAGCGCTCATCCTCCCATAAAGCACGAATCAAGGCATCCCGGCTGACAATCTTGTCCTTATGCTCAAGCAATTGCTTGAGGATAAAGCATTCATTCTTCGTCAGTTCAATCTCTATCTCATCCTTGCTGATACTATTTCGCTCAAAATCAATCACTGCACCGCACCATGTCTTAAGGGCAGCTGTTTCTGCATTGTAATTATACGTGCGTCTGAGGATTGCTTGAATCTTCGCAAGCAGCACATCGAAATGAAACGGCTTTTGCACAAAATCATCCGCCCCAAGCTGCATAGACATGACCATATCGGTTGGATGGTCCCGTGAGGACAGGAAAATAATCGGCACATTCGAATGATTACGGATCATTCGGCACCAATGAAATCCATCATATTTAGGAAGCTGAATATCAATGATGACCAAATCAGGCTTCGCTTCTGTGAACTCGGCCAGCACATTGGAAAAGTCAGTAATTCCGTTAACCTCATAAGACCAATTGGAAAGTCGGTCCCGAAGCTCCTGGAACAAGGTCTGGTCATCCTCAATCACTAATAATTTAAACAAGACTCTCACCACACTTACTAGGTATCTATGAATCAAGCGTATCATAAAATAGTGGATTTGAATAAGGAATCGTGA
>NZ_JBJEFJ010000115.1:0-10046 GCF_051873915.1 Pradoshia sp. | reverse complement strand
CGGGTTAATCGGGGGCATGATTAGTGCTGTCTTTTATTTGGTTAAGAAGTGAAACAACAAGCCGGCCTGGAGGTCGGCTTGTTTCTTTTTTTGGCTCTTCCTAAGAATTCCCCTCCCTGAGAAGCCCGCAAAATCAAAAAATCGTCATCAGGGGTTTATTTTGGCCCGGATTCCAATGAAAAAGCCAGAATCCCCTTCAAAAAACACTATAGCTTGTCTATTTTGACTTTCTGAGCGTAGATGGGCATTATTTTTCACAGACAATGTCCATGATTTCAGGATTTAAGGGCGAAGTTCACCCGTTTATGGGCGAAAACCCCCTGTGTATGGGCGAAACCCCGCCCAACTCCATATCCACTCCAAAAAACAAAAACCGCCCTCCCAACCGAGAAAGCGGCGTCCTAAATCAAACCCCATCATCGTTCAATCGTAATATAAAACCTCCCCCAGCAGCTGTTCCACGTAAAGTCAATTCCGAGAATAGCGTTCAGGGTGCTGCGGTGTTTCTCCATCATGCGATAGGCGAATCGATTGGCGTCTCGCTCGATCCATTGGGAGCGGTAGCCGTTCGTGCCGGTGGTGATATAGGGCGTGTTATATTGTTTTTTCATATGAATACGCTGGTAAGCGTGGCGGATTTCATGGAAGAGATCTTGGATTAAGAATAATTGCATGAGTCCTTCGCGATAGGCTGGGTTTTTGACGGTATGGTTGAAGGGGAAGAGGGCAATAGTGCCGAGCTTGTGGTAGCCGCCGAGTGTCCCGTTCAAGGCGTCTTGGTAGCACCAGTCATCAAGATAGAGTTGTCCATATTTGCTGCGGTCGGCTTTGACTTGGTCGGCCGTTTCATAGATGGAGATGGTCATCCCAAGATGGTTATAGTTTTTATGCAGCAGACGCAGGATTTGCTTGAGCTGCAAGTCGGAAAGGATTTCGGTTTGGTTTCGCAGCGTTGTTTTTGCCTGTTTGATTGGTAAGCTTGTTCGTGACCCCTCTGGTCTCATCATTCTTTCTTGTAATGTCATGTAAGGAAACATCTCCTGTCAAAGATTCATCTGGTTGTGCGGCATTTTTCTTTATGTATATGCCAGTCCGTGGCTGAGTATTCATCGTAAAGTCCTTTGGCTTATGTGACAAGAGTAGACATTCTGTCTGTCATTAAATGGAATGTTGTAGCATATTATACAGAAATTTGGCAGTTTTAGTCAATAAAAGGTTTTGGAGGAGGTCAAGGAGGGTATGTTAACTCATTAGTCATTTGAAAGGAGCTGGTTTCGGAGATGGAATTATCCATAACGATTAGACCTGCTGCGTTAAAGGAACTGCAAGCACTCCATTTGAATGAAGGGGAGGGCATCCGTATCGGTTCTTCCTATGTCGGGAGCTGTTCTTTATTCGCTGATTATCAATTATCGATCGACCAAAGGCAGGAGGGCGATGAGGTTCATGAACTTGAGGGTATTCCTTTCTTCATCTCGGAGAAGAGCAAGGCCTATCTTCATCATGAGCTGTTCATTGATTACAACCCGGCATTGGGATATAAGCTCTCAAGCCCGGAGGAAGTGTATAAGTACGATCTATCGCTTAAGCGAGCTGATAAAGAAGAAGGCTGAACCCCATTGGTCCAGCCTTCTTTTTAGGATGCCAAAAATGACAGAGAAATCAGCACCGTCGCCGACACCGTAAACCAAAACGTATTCTGCGGATGATCCTCCTCATATTTCAGCTTTTGCAAGATTGCAATGAAGTTCACACATAGTACGACTGCCCAAATCGGCACCGTAAAAAATATAAACACAACGAATACACTCATCCCCATGATTATTATCCCCCTAAAAAAAGGAGCCCGGACCAATAGTCCGAGCCCCAGTCTACTCTCTATAAATCCAGCACAAGCAATTCCTTCAGCTCATCACCGGACAATTCGGTAATCCAGTTATCGCTTTGAACGATTTCGTCATTCAAGCTTTGTTTTTTCTCAAGCATGGCGTCGATCTTTTCCTCAAGTGTGCCGGAGGCGACCATCTTATGGACATGCACGAAGCGTGTCTGGCCGATTCGGTAGGCACGGTCGGTCGCCTGGTTCTCAACGGCCGGGTTCCACCAACGGTCATAATGGATGACGTGGTTAGCGGCGGTGAGGTTCAGTCCTGTTCCTCCTGCTTTTAACGAAAGGAGGAGAATCGGGTACTTGCCCTCCTGGAAGGCACTGACCATATCATCACGCTGCTTCTTGCCGGCAGAGCCGTTTAGGAATGGCACCTTATGGCCGTAGCGGCGCTCAGCAACATGCTTGATCATATTGCCCATCTCGATGTATTGCGTGAAGATGAGTGCACTCTCATCCTGCTCGTACACGGCATCTAGAAGCTCGATCAGTTTCTCCATTTTGCCGGAGCGGTGGAGGATATGAGTTGGCGCTTCTTCCTTCATGTAAAGGGCCGGATGGTCGCAAATTTGCTTCAATTTGGTGAGCATCTGCAGGATCAGTCCCTTGCGCTCAAATCCGCTCAATTGCTCAATTTTCTCAAGCGTATCCTTCACGAGCTGCTCGTATAAGGCAGCCTGCTCGGTGGTAAGAGTAACGAATTCCTTCTGCTCAAGCTTATCCGGCAGGTTGAGGGCAACCTCCTCATCCTTCTTCGTACGGCGAAGCAGGAAGGGCTGGATGAGCTTCTGTAAGGAGGCAATCTTCTTCTTGTCGCCGTCCTTTTCAATCGGAGCAGCGAAATGCTTATCAAAATGAGCCTGAGAGCCGAGATAGCCCTTATTGATGAAATCAAAAATGGACCAAAGCTCGCTTAGGCGGTTCTCCATCGGCGTCCCGGTAAGCGCAATATGCTGGCGCCCTTGCAGCTTGCGGGCGGTGCGGGATTGCTTTGTATGCGAATTCTTAATGTTCTGCGCCTCATCAAGCACGACCGCATCCCATGTGATGGAGAGGAATTCCTCTTCATCCTGATGAAGCAGGCCGTAGCTTGTGAGCACGACATCTGCTCCAGCGAAGCCGCCGGTAAAATGCTCACCCTTCTTCCGGCTTGAGCCGTAATGAAGGTGAACCTTGAAGTCAGGGGCGAAGCGCTCGATTTCCTTCTGCCAGTTGCCGAGCACCGATGTCGGACAGACAATTAAGGCAGGGGAGGTGGACGGTCCGTTCTTCTCCCTGACAGCCAATAGATAGCTGATTAACTGAATCGTCTTCCCAAGACCCATATCATCTGCGAGACAGGCGCCAAAGCCATATTCGCGCAGGAAGAGCAGCCAGCTCATGCCTTGCTGCTGGTACGGTCTTAAAGAGCCATGGAAGGTATCCGGCACATCGATAAGCGGAATATCAGTAAGTGACCGAATCTTCGTCATGAAGCGCTTCAAGTCATTATTCAGCTCGAATTGAATGCGGGCATACTGGTCCTCATCGACCGCTTCCTCGTCATCGTCCTGAGTCAGCTCTTGGTTGAGGAGGTCCATCATGCGAATGCCGCGTTCATCGGCCTCACGCTTCAGCTCCTGCATCCGTCTCATGAAAGCCGGGTCAAGACGCACCCAGCGGCCTTGGACATACATGAGGCGGCGTTTTTCCTCGACGAGTTTATTGAATTCATCCTCTGATACGTTTGCTCCATTGACGGAGAAACGCCAATTATAATCGAGCAGGGCATTGATGCCAACGAAGGATTTGCGGCGGCTTGTGTTTTTCACCTTAGCGCGCATCGTCACCTTCGCATCCTTGATCGCCTGCCACCAGGATGGCAGCAGAATCTCCGCACCGAGCATATGAAGCACCTCGGAGGCATCGGTCAGGAAGTCCCAAGCCAGGTCCTCAGTGAGGATATCATCCATCCATGGGAATAAGGCCTTCCAGCGGGCAAGCTCCTCTTCGGCTGCCTCCAGCTGTTTCTTCCAGGAGAACGGAATCTTATGACGCTCAGACCAGAGGAAGAACTGGTCGGGTTTCTTCTTCCCGCGCATGAACGGTTCAAGCTTCCATTGGTCCACCTCATCGCCAGCGGCGAAATCCGGTTCGCTCAGGCGCAGGCCGAGGGTGAAGAGAAGTCCGTTATCACGCATGCCTGTCCACTCATTCCAGCGGTCCTCGGTGAAGAATTGGCTGAGTGCCTTGACCGGCAAACCCTTCTCGGCAAAAATATTCACGAGATCGCGCACACGATGGTTGCCGGGACGATCCTTGACGGCCTCATTCAGCCATTCATTTGCATAATCGCGCACCGTCATCTGAATGGTTTCTCCGCCAGCGATATGTTTGACCATCTCCTGCTCCCAGAAGGATTCATGGAAGTCATCGATGATTTCCTGCGGGAGCGGGAAGGTGAGGGCATTTGGGTCCATTTCATCGAAATTCGGCATGACCGTTCCGTTCTCCACAGCCTCAAACAAGCTCTGAGCAAGAGAAAGGCTGATTGAGGCCCAGTTGGACCATGACCATTGAATGAAGCTGTTGAACGGCTCCTTCGATAGGACCTTCATCCAATCATAGGCCGAGAGGATAATACCGCTCTTACCGTCAAGCTTCGCGATCTCAAGCTTCGTGCCGTAGAAGCTGTCCTCATCCCAAAGAAAGAAGCTCGGTGCCCAGAACTCAGCCTGGACCTCCTCGCCTTCATCCGTTCCATAAACAAAAATGCGTCCGTCTTCGAGTAATTCAATTTGGATGTAAAGTGTGTCAATCAGCTGCATCAATTAACTTTCCCTTCCTCAGTTCTTCCTGGAATGCACGCAATCGTTTATAGGTTTCACTTATATAGGTAATATAGGATTCCCATACAGGGACCCGTTTTAATTTCTTATAAATCGTCCGCAGCTTCTTCAAGTACCTGACAGCCTCGCGGTAGGATGAGCGGTTCTTGCTGCCAATCAGCTGAATGACCTGCTGGTGATAGATGGGAAGCAGCACCTCCGGATTCTCCTTCTGGATCTCCTTTGTTTGCTGCGGCCACTCAAACAGCACATTCATACGCTCAGCCACCTGCAGCTCGACCCATTTCTTGTAGTCCTTTTTCTCATATAAATAATGTGAGTATGGAATCAAGGAATACGGAATCGTCTCGCGCAGCATTCGTTCAAGCAGGTCAAAGCGTTTTGTCGCTGAGCTGAACGGACGGATGATTTGCAGGGCATTATACAAGTAATTCGTGCGCTTGTATTCCTGTGTATAGCTGTACGTCAGGAAGGCTTTAATATTCTTTGAGTAGAATTCCACAAACGGAATCATACGGGCATGCTGCTTCTCATCGTTCAGTTCCTCGAGAATGAAGGTGAGATAATAGCAGGCGGCAGGACCGATGGAAAGGATATACTGGAGTGCCTCCTCATCCTTGCCATCAAGCATCAGCAGGTGAACGACCATCATCTTCGCAAGCTCCGCCTCCACCTCGGCTAGTGATGGAATCAGGCTCTCAAGCCGTCTCATCTCAGCAGCCCGCTCCTCCTTCGTGGCAAGGCTTGCGGACCAAATCAGAACATACATCTGCCAGCGGTAAAAGGTGAAGGAATCCACATAGAGAAGGCTCACGGTTTCCTCAAGGAAGGCCTCAATGAATTCCTCAGAATCAAACGGGCGGATCGATGTTTCAAAGCGGCTCATCTCATCAATCAGCGCTAGATAGAGCTCATGCACCGATTGCTGAAGCATTTCTTTCCGGAAATGGTCGAGCGATTCGGAATCCTGGTCAAATAAATAACGCATTCCATGGAAATAGGCCATGCTGCGGTAGAGCGGAATCCATTGCCGATTCTCCGGTTCGCTTCGCTGGATGGCACGCTGATAAGAGGAGGCGATTCGATGAGTGCCCATCATGAAATAAGGGGGCAGGACCAGCTCCTCCCGTGCAACGTCAGCAAAGAAGGCCCTCCAGGAGGCATAGTTATGGTCCGGCTTCGCATTCATCGGTTTTGCCTTCGTTTCTTTAAAGACAGGACCGGACTCGAGTGACTTCTTCAGCCCGTACAGCGCATTATTCTTATTCTTCCACTCCTCCACCCAGTCAGATACGCTCGCGGATTTGCTGTAGGCCGCAAAAAAAACAGCCAACTGATGACGGCAAAGATCGATCGCCGGGCAAGAGCAGGAGCTATTGCTCGGAAATGTCAGATCAAGCGTCACATCGACCTTCATCACATCCTGTACGACCCCGTGGATTAGTTCATCTTCTATTTGGAGCTTCGTCACCATTCCTTGCCGGTATAGGACGAGGCCTTTCGTAACAACATTCACATCGTTCATTGACTTTGGTGAAAGCACGCCGGCTATGCGATCGCCATAGAATTTTAGTGCATCATGCATACATCATTCTCCTTACCCGACAGTGTAACCAAGTTTACTCTTAATTGTAACAAACATCATGAAAAAAACGTATGAAAAGATAGCTTCTGGCAAAACACTAGAGAATAAAACAGTAAAAGAGGAAGCTATGAAGAGTAAGCAGTGGATCAGGAAACATAAATGGGTGTGGATCAGTGCCCTTATCCTCCTCCTCGCCGCTCTCCTCTTCATCCCCATCTATGAAGCGTACCAATCCATCTCAGACCCGCTCGCCGAAAGGCAGTCAAACTTGCGGGAGGAGGCCCTTCAATTAGAGAAAAAGGAGCCGTTCTCCGTTCTTCTCCTTGGGGTCGATGATGATGGAGAGGTCAGGAGAAACGCCGGAACAATCATGGTGCTGACCGTTAACCCGGCAGTTCAGTCCATTAAGCTTCTCCATATCCCCAGGGAAACAAGGGTGGACATCCCCGGTCAGGACCAGCCTGATAAGCTGAACCATGCCTACAAGACAGGCGGGGTGGAGCTGATGATGGAGACAGTGGAGGAATTTGTGGACGTTCCGATTGATTACTTCGTCAAGATCAATATGGAGGGAGTGGAGGATGTTGTTGACGCGATGGGAGGCATCACAGTCGAGAATGAGAAGGCCTTCTCCTATGAGGGCTACCATTTCCGAAAAGGACGCATTAGCCTCGATGGAAAGCAGGCTCTTGCCTATATCCGGATGCGCCAGCTGAATGAGAATGGCGAAGAGGAACGGCATGAAAGGCAGCAAAAGGTCATTGAGGAGGTTATCCGCAAGGGAGCTGACCTGCAATCTCTCACCCATTACGACAAGATTGCGACCGCCCTCATGAATAATGTCAAAACAAACTTCACCATCAAGGAGATGTTTCAAATCAAGAAGCATTACCAGGCTGCTCTCCAGCATCTTGATAGCATAAATATGCAAGGGAGTGCTAAAAAAATAAATGGTGTCTATTATGACGTCATTGATGACAGCGAGATAAAGAAAATTTCTAAAATATTACAAAAACATCTGGATTATTAAATCGTAAACAAGTACAATAGAGAAAGCAGAAAATATTCATCTAGGAATATTCCTCGAGTTATAAAAATAAAGGAAACACAAGCATTCCTGTATGAATATGCATATATCCAACGATTTTTCTAGCACAGTGGCCTGACAACCTATTTGCTAAACCTGTTAAACTGTTATCAAATGGGAAATGAAGGAGGCTGGGCATCAATGGAATTGAATGTAAGAGTCTTACCGAAATTTATCGATGGGGAATGTTCAATTGAATTCTCGTTCTTTTTTGATCAAGCTGATATGAAGATAGGAGAAGCTGTCATCCTAACCTGTGAGGAGGAGATGGATGCTCAATTAATTGAAGAAGAGCCAATCCTGAATCCGAAGAAACGCGTGCACCAATATCCTAAGATCGCCTTTGTCACCGACCTCGTGGTCATGGAAGGACATAAAACAGCCGCAATGAAAGAGATCAAGAAATTCCTCAACGTCATCGGAATCCATAACATCCGATATCGAGACCAACGTGTAGCCGCAATGGCATAAATCATATAACAGAACGAAAGACCAAATTCAGCACTTAGCTCTGGATTTGGTCTTTTTCATTTAGTAAAACTCCCCTTTGGTTAAACATGACTAAAATTACACTATTATGGTATATTTACAATGATTGCATAATTATTATAGGAGGATGTTCATGAGGAAAATTTTCATGGCTTTTTTAGGGGTAGTTTTATTATTATCAATGATCAATCCCGCTTATACAAATAATCTAGGTGAAGCTGCAACATCTGAAGGAGAAACAAAAAGCACAGCTATTCCAGTTACCGCAACTGCTGCTTTAAAGGGAGAGTTGACGGATTACTCAACTAAATATTATAAGGTTACGATGCCTGATAATGGTGAACTCTCTATTTCTATGGCAAACACAGGTGATTCAATCGATGTGTCTGTATGGGATAGTCAAGGGGATGACCTTTTAGCGATTTTAGACTCAGAAAATGAAATAGGTCCGATGAAGACCACTATGGGATTTGCCAAGGGACAGGTCATCTATATCATGATTGATGGATATGGTGAGTCTTCTAAGTATGATATTCAGTTAGGTTTCAAGGCAAAAGGAAATTTTGAGAAGGAACCAAATAATCATATTGCTAAATCTCAATTACTTAGCCTAAATACAAAAACAAGCGGTTATGTAGATGACGATATGGATTATCGTGACTATTATAAATTCACTTTGACAAAGCCAGGCAAAGTAACAGTGAAATTAAGCAATTCTAAGCAAGGAGAATTATATTTTGGTTTGATGAATGAGGATGAAAAGGATTACGATTATCTCATTACAAACCCATTAAAGAGCGGCTCAACCAGTATGGAGATTGGACTGCCAGTTGGAACCTACTATATGAGTGTTTCAGGAGATTCCCTCTCCAATGAACCGATTCCTTATCAATTAGAATTGAAATTCACGGCTGGAACCAATTATGAGACGGAATCAAATGATAAGAAGGCAGAAGCAGATCCAATAAAACTGAATTCCAGCTATCAAGGCTTTCATAATGGTGGATATGATAATGATGTTTACTCATTCAGGCTGACAAAGAAAGAGAAACTGAAGTTCAGCGTGAGTGATTCAGTCAATTTTATGACAGTGGAGAATGGAGAGAGAGAACTTGAGTGGGTGGTCCCTGAGGATACTACATCAGGGGTTGCAACGAAAACCATTGAGTTAGCTCCAGACACTTATTATGTCAGAATTAATGGTAGTTCTAGCACTCCATATAACCTAAAAGTACAAAGCATAACAGCTGCCCTTGCTGCCAGCAAAGTCACCGTTAAGAATAACTACAACAAGAATGACAGCGTGACTGTCAGTGGTATTCAAAAAGAAAATCTAATCAAGGTATATGATAAGAGCAGCGGCGGCAAGCTTTTGGCCAGCAAAAAATCTACTGGTACCTCGACAACCCTTTCTATCAAGCAGCTCAGTCAAAAGGCTGGAAAGGTTTATGTTACTAATACAAAAGCAGGTTCCTTAGAAAGCGCAAGAACAGCTGTATCCTATAAAGCAGAACCTTCCGCTCCTTTAAAGGCATCACAGGTGAAAATCACAAATAACCGTGCGAAGAATGATGTCATCAAAGTCAGCAGCATCAAAAAAGGTGACACAATCAAGGTCTACAATAAAGCCAGTGGTGGAAAGTTACTTGTGAGCAAGAAGGCCAAGGGGACATCTGTGGACCTATCTGTGAAGCAGCTCAGCCAAAAGGCGGGAAAGGTTTATGTAACTGTCACAAGATCAGGGCTGCTTGGAAGTTCAAAGACAGCTATCTCGTATAAGGCGGAACAATCTGCTCCGCTAAAGGCTAGTCAGATCAAGGTGAAAAACAATAAAGGTAAATCTGATACGATCACCGTTAAAAGCATTAAAAAAGGTGATACCATTAAGGTCTATAACAAAGCGAGCGGCGGCAAGCTCCTCGTTTCCAAGAAATCAGCTGGAACATCGACGACCCTTTCTGTTAAACAATTAGGGAAGAAGGCAGGAAGTGTATATGTTTCCATTACGAAGAGCGGGCTGCGCGAGAGCTCCAAAGTAAAGATGTCGTACAAAAAGGAATAGGCCCATTCAGGCAGTCATCTATGTTCATTGAATCTAGATGACTGCTTTTTTTACCGTTAATCAATCGATTGATTAATAATCAAGTTGGAAATAATAAGGATAATCTA
>NZ_JBJEFJ010000114.1:0-10051 GCF_051873915.1 Pradoshia sp. | reverse complement strand
CCGTTAATGCGGGATGAATAGGGAAAGCCCCTCATATTGGATTCTTCCAATTGAGGGGCTTCCTTTCTACCCTAGTATAATCTCTTTATATAGCTTTCTTCTAAGCTTACCTCTATTTCTTCCTTTGTTTTTTCGGCTGCCTTTGCATGAGCAGCAAGGATTTCCCCTGCTTTTGGCATGTCGTCAAGCGCCAGCCACGAACTCGGCTCCCATAGATTAGAGCGGATAATGGCTTTCCCGCAATGAAGGAAGCATTCTTCGACCTTGACGCCAATCCCGACTAAGGGAATGCTATTAGATGCTTTCAGCGGATACAGCAGCTCCTGATCGGTTACAATGGATGCCTTGCCATTGATTCTTAACGTCTCCCTTGAACCGGGTATGAGAAAAAGAATCCCAACCTGAGGATTTTCTAGTAGATTATACAAGGAATCGAGCCGCTTATTCCCCCTCCTCTCTGGAATAAGCAAATGCTTCTGATCTAGTACGGAAACAAAACCGGGCTGATCTCCGCGTGGTGAAGCATCCGCATTTCCCGCCTTGTTAGATGTAGCTAAAACAAGAAAGGGAGATTTAGCGATAAACGTCTTGCAATGCTCGTCCAAGCAGTCAATTACTTTATTGACAGCAAGGGAGCTTGGTTTCCCCATAAGGTCCTGTAAAGCCTCTCTCGTTTGGATCACATTCTTAAACATAAACTCCCCTTTTCTCTCGATCCCATCATCTATTGTTCAAAAAGTATGTATGACAATCTCATAAGAAAATAATCAGTGTTGAAAGAAGACAGATAGCCAAGCTAGGCAAAGCTACAAGAAAATAGCTGTTTGACCATGTTGATTTGAGATGCGAGGCCTTACTAAAGTCATCTGCAAGCTCCTTTGCTGGGGCTGAGCCAACCATCAACAGGGCAATAAGCAAGCTGATCCCGCCAGTAATGCCCGTTAGAATTGGCAGCAGCTGCACATCACGGTATAGAGCGAATATGAAAATATCAATACAAGCAATGATGATGCCATAAACGAGAAATTTTTTCATGATTACCCCTACTCTCTGATTCTATTCGTGCGCGATCCTCATCCTTTATTGCAGCAAGTCATATCATTGACTAATCTAGCTTCCCTGATAAATGACTGCTCATAGCCTCAGCAACGGCTGCCGTATATTCCTTTGAATGAGGGACGAATTCATCCTTTGATAACACACGTGTATACATCGCTTTTTTCCCGTCTTGATCAATCATAAATCCTTCTGCCGTCAATTGGTTACATTTACCGTAGTAAAATTGGATGAAATCATGCAGATCCACCTTCACCATCCCATCTACCTCCTCTTTCTGAAGAGAAAATGACTCTAGCGATATCTTACATTCATACAGAAACACATGGCTGAATTCCTTGTCCGCAATCTTATTGGTATTAATGATGTTCTTCATTTTCCCCAGGTAAATAAGCTCATCAATACTGACATGAATTCCGACTTCCTCTTCGATTTCACGGACACCGTCATGTACAGATTCATGTTCCATTAAATGTCCAGCGACCGTCATATCAAATAAACGAGGAAAATCCTTTTTCCTATGGCTCCTTTGCTGCAAATAGAGCGTACTTCCTTCTGGATTGACATCGATAAAGTAAACCTGAAAGGTCTCATGCCAAAGTCCCTTTTTATGGGCTTCATCACGTGCTGCTGTTCCAATTTGCCTTCCCTGCTCATCAAATATTTTCAGTATTTCTGTATCCATGAACCCACTCTTTTCAAAATGTCATTACTATTATTATATTCTGATTGAGCAGCTGGAATCCATAAACGATTGTATTTTTTGAAAATTCTATCAAAATGCACAAACTAAACTGATCACCATCATAAATCCAGAATCGAATATTCCTTAAGGATGACCTTCGCCAAAAGAGAGATTTCCCATTTCTTTTAAATTTTGTCTCCCGCTCCGTTTAGGAAGCGAGCAATAGGGAAAAGTCTACTAATTGCTTGAAAAAGGGGATGAAGAAATGGAACCATTATATACAGCTGTTGTATCGGCGACAGGCGGAAGAGAAGGACATGTAAAATCAGAGGACGGCATCATCGACTTAGATGTACGCCAGCCAAAAGCATTAGGAGGATCAGGTGAGGAAGCAGCCAATCCGGAATTGTTCTTTGCCTCAGGTTATGCCGCCTGTTATGACGGTGCACTCAACCTCGTGCTGCGAAAAAACAAAATCAAAGCGGATACAACGGTTACCGCTAATGTGACAATCGGGAAAGATGAAGCTGACGGGGGACTGAAGCTAGCAGTCAGACTAGATGTATCGATTCCTGATTTATCAAAAGAAGAAACAGAAAAATATGCAAAAGAAGCGCATCAAGTTTGCCCATACTCCAAGGCAACAAGAGGGAATATTGACGTGACCATCGTTACTGTCTGACCCGTTTTCCACACATAAAAGCGGTGCCCATGCAATTATGCCGGGCACCGCTTTTTCTATTAATTCATATTGATCCAGACACTCTTCACTTCCGTATAATTATCAAGGGCGTAGCTGCCCATCTCACGTCCAAGGCCTGATTGTTTATAGCCTCCAAATGGTGATCCGGCATCAAATGTATTATACGTATTCACCCAGACAGTTCCTGCCTTCAGTTTATGCGCAATGTAATGGGCTTTCTTGATATCCTGCGTCCAAACGCCGGCTGCAAGGCCGTACATGCTGTCATTGGCTTTCTCGACCAAATCATCGATATCATCAAACGGCATGGCCGCCACAACAGGACCAAAGATTTCTTCCTTAGCAATCGTCATGCTGTGGTTAACATCCGCGAAAATGGTTGGAGAAACAAAATAGCCCTTATCAAACGGAATATCTCCGCCTGTCAGCACTTCTGCCCCCTCTTCGATTCCCTTGTCAATATACCCTTTAACACGGGATTGCTGGGTAGATGAGATAAGCGGACCCATGGTCGTACCTTCTTCCATCCCATTTCCTTGCTTAATGTTCTTTGTGTTAGAGACAAGGTCAGCAACGACGTTGTCATACAATTTCTTTTGGACATAAAGACGGCTTCCCGCACAGCAAACCTGCCCTTGGTTGAACATAATTCCCATCAAAGCGCCGGGTACAGCCTTCTTTAAATCAGCATCAGGCAGGATGATATTCGGAGATTTCCCTCCAAGCTCAAGCGTAATTCTCTTTAATGTGTCGGCTGCAGAACGCATGATGGATTTCCCAACCTTCGTCGACCCGGTAAAAGCTACCTTATCAACATCTGGATGGTCAACAAGCGGCTGGCCAGCTGTTTGTCCATAACCTGGAACAATATTCACCACTCCATCCGGGAAACCGGCTTCCTGGATCAACTCAGCCAAGTATAAAGCGGAAAGCGGTGTATTCTCCGCCGGCTTTAAGACAACCGTACAGCCTGTCGCCAGTGCTGCTCCCAGCTTCCAGGCAGCCATGAGAAGCGGGAAATTCCATGGGATGATTTGTCCGACGACTCCCACCGGCTCATGTCTTGTATAGTTGAAGTAGTTCCCTTGAACCGGGATGGTCTGTCCAACAATCTTCGTGGCCCACCCGGAGAAATAACGGAAATGCTCCACCGCAAGCGGAACATCCGCTTTAGAGGTTTCCGAATACGGCTTTCCATTATCTAATGTTTCAAGCTGAGCTAACTCGACTTTATTCTCTTCCATTAAATCAGCTAACTTATAAATAAGCCGGCTTCTTTGTGAGGCACTCATCCTGCTCCATGGACCTTCTTCAAAGGCCTTGCGGGCAGCCTTTACAGCGAGGTCAATATCTTCCGCCTCAGCCTCTGCCACCTTTGCGAGTACCTCCCCTGTTGCCGGATTCATCGTATCAAATGTCTTGCCTCCTGCTGCTTCGACAAACTTTCCATTGATATATAACTGTTTTGTGCCCTCTAAAAATTTTGCTAGTTTTGGGCTGATGTTGGGACTTAGTGTGGTTGCCATAACTATCCCTCCAAATTATATATTTTTATGCTGGAAACGTTTTCATTATAAGGTAAATTTTCACATAATTCAAATTATTGAAGGGCGTTTTTCAGGGATAAAGCAACTTCATTATGATAGTATTTCTTTTTCCTAATAGACTTGTCTTAAAAGCTTTTCATACAGAGTAAATAGAAACAATACTTCTATTAGACCGTTTTTCTTGCATAATTAACATTTTGATGACAAAAGAGAGGAAATCCGCCACCGCACGGAGAATATGGTGGTATAAAACGAATTCTATTCCTATACAGGAGGATACGAATGAAGAATACACTTCTCGAAGACTTTGAACCATTCTTTGTTGAGTTTCAGCGAATTTGGAACAGCTGTCACACGGAAGAAATGATTGAACGCCTCTCCCCTGATATTGCTGTCCGCTGGGCACAGGCTGACGGAACAGTGGCTGATTGGGGCTATAAGGAGGCCTGCCTCGGCTGGGCGGAGGCTTTCGAAGAATATTGCGGGCATGATCCGAAATGGACGTTCCATCCATTAAAGATAGCCCAAGCATCAGAAAACGAAGTAATCGCTATGTTTTGGGTAACGTTTGAGATGGATGGGATTTCAAAGGATGTCGTCAAGCTGTTTATTCAGCGGTTCAGAAAGGAAGAAACAGGCTGGAAGCTTATCCGTGAATACTGCGAGAGTCTTCATCCTGCCCTCGTCAATATTAAATAACCGATAAAAACGGGCGCCCCATCTCAATTGAAGCACCCGTTTTTTCATTGTTCTAGTTCAATGAATTGTTCGATCTTATTCAGTAGAATCAATAGGGCAGCGCGAGTTTCGAATTCCTCCCGCGTTTTTGGAAGGTCCATGCTTTCAAACCTCTGCCTCAAGGATTGGAGCTTCTCGAGCATGATTTCTGGTTCTTTAAGATTTGCTCCAAATTCCTCTACTAAATCAGCTATCATATCATTTTGCTCAAAGGTGGTTGGCAAATGAATAATCAGCGGTACCATCCGTTCGACAATTTGGAACTGCTGGAGCCGTTTTGAGAAATAGGGAAGATAGAAGGATTCTCTTTTAAAGAAGGAATTCTCCTCACTTCTTCTGGCTAAATCCATTCCCGTCTCAAGAAGCCTCTTCGTCCGAATAATATATTCATCATTCCAAACCCGCTCCTTTTTACGGATAAAGCGGCTGAATTGCAGGAATATAATTTCGAAGTTGCCATCGAGCTCCTGCATGATTTTTTTGATTTCTCCCTCAACACTTGGCATATATAGATTAAATAGCAGGGCCACAAGAATCCCGATCAATACAATGCATAATTGATTGATGAGAAGCGCCTCTGTAATGGCATACGACATGAAAAGCTGCATGACAATTACAAAGCCTGGAACAATCCCGTCCTGAAGGCCAAGCTTCGCCATTAACGGTACATAAATAAATAGGAGAAGTCCAACTGCAACGGGTGTATAGGCACAGCCTTCAAATATCAGGATAGCAAGGCCCATCCCAAGCAAGCAGGCCAAAAGCCTCTTCCAGGCAATCAAGATGCTTTTCCGCTGTGTGCTCTGCACACTTAAAAGCGTAATCACAGCAGCCGTGCTGGCATTCTCCAAACCAAGCATCTGGGCAATGGATAAGGCAATCATTCCTCCAATCGCCGTTTTCACCGTTCTGCTTCCAATCGTAAACATCGTCAATCCCTTCTCTCCGTACAAACTCTATGGGTCAAATTCCTTTTGACTTTCCCTCAGTGATACCCGAGAAAGTCGATTGGAACACATATCCACCTTCTTTTTTCACAAAAACATTATATTAAAATAAAACAAAGAAATAAATCACCCGGTTAAAGGAAAAATAAACCTAAGGAAATATAAGAAGTTTTTGCTGAAATAATAAAATTTTCGCTATAATAGAACTCATAAAGGAGATGAATGGATATCATGAACAACCCATTAGTTGAACGATTTCTTACATATGTGAAGGTGGATACTCAATCTAACGAGGAAAGCCAAACAACGCCTTCCACTGAAAAACAATATAATTTATTGAATTTGCTAAAGGATGAACTTACCTCCATCGGAATGGAAGAAATCACCCTTGATGAAAATGGCTATTTATTCGCTACCCTGCCAGCGAATACGGATAAAAACGTACCGACCATCGGATTTTTGGCACATGTGGATACAGCGACTGATTTCACTGGCGCAAATGTTAAGCCGCAAATCGTTGACAATTATGACGGCGGGGACATTGTCTTGAACAAAGCCCTCAACATCATTCTATCACCAAAGGATTTTCCAGAGCTTGAGGGGTATAAAGGCCAAACACTCATTACAACAGATGGTACTACCCTGCTTGGGGCAGATGATAAAGCAGGCATCGCAGAAATCATGACTGCAATGGACTATTTAATCAAGCATCCGGAAATCAAGCATGGCAAGATCCGCGTTGCGTTCACTCCTGATGAGGAGATTGGCCGCGGACCGCATAAATTCGACGTTGAACGCTTCAATGCTGACTTTGCCTACACAATGGATGGCGGACCGCTTGGAGAGCTTGAATTTGAAAGCTTTAACGCTGCAGCAGCCAAGCTTACTGTAAAGGGCACTAATGTTCACCCAGGCTCCGCGAAGAATAAGATGGTCAATTCCATGAAGATTGCGATGGACTTCCACGCTGAGCTTCCAAAGGAAGAAGCACCTGAATTCACTGAGGGCTATGAAGGCTTCTATCATTTGCTGGCAATGAACGGAGATGTTGAACAAACGAATCTCTCCTATATCATCCGTGATCACGACCGTGCTAAATTCGAAGCAAAGAAATCAACTATGCAAGCAATTGCAGCAAAATACCAAGAAAAGTATGGTCAAGAAAACATCATCCTTGAAGTAAATGACCAATACTACAATATGGGCGAGAAAATTGAGCCTGTGAAGGAAATCGTTGATGTTGCCCATCAAGCAATGGTTAACCTAGGAATTAAACCAATTGTTAAGCCGATTCGCGGCGGTACAGACGGCTCCCAACTGTCCTTCATGGGGCTTCCGACACCAAATATTTTTGCCGGGGGCGAGAATTTCCACGGTAAATTCGAATACGTTTCCGTCCAAAGCATGGAAAAAGCAGCTGAAGTCATCGTGGAATTAGTTCAGTTATTTGAACAGCGTTCCTAATGGAAAGCGGAGAGGCCTTACAAAAGGGCCTCTCCGCTTTTTTATTCAATCGTAAACTTAAGCAGCTGCTTATAATCTGTTTTCTCACTTCCAGCTGTCAGCCATGCTTCAAGCGTATAGCTGCCCGGGGGTAAATCCTTCAATGGAATCTCGAAGGTTAATCGTTCACCAGGCTTCAAATCCTGCTCTACCAGGGCTTGAGTAAAGAACTTGCCCTCTGAACCTTGTTCGATTATATCTCCCGCTTCATTTCGGAGTATATAATCGAACTTCTGACCGCTGTTAAACGTTAAATGAATGGTTTTATCTGACTTGTTTTCAACCGCATATTCAAATTGATACGTATCATTCTCTTGTTTCCTTTCAACTAAGCTTGCCTTTAAATGTTCTGCAGTCACACCGCTTTGATCAGGCTGAACATTCACTGGTTCTCCTCCATTCCCCTCATTCGCTGTATTGGAATTCTGATTATCATCTCCACAGGCCGAAAGGATTAAAAGGCATACGAGAAACACCCATGCTTTTTTCATATTTATCCCCTTTCTGAATCTCGTCTCTTTTCAGTAATTCAACAAGGATGGTTTAATCCCTTCTTGGTATTGACCATCTAATCCCGATTTACTCCTTTAAAACAGAAAGCTTGCCGTTCGCTTCTACTATTCCCACCTTCACATCCTCCAAGTGAAAGGCACCATTCTGCCTCAGCAGGTTTTCTACTTCGTGCTCTGACAGACGGTTTTTGCGCATCACCTTCTTCATTATCTGACCATTATGAATCAATAATTCAGATTCTCCTTTAATCCTGCGTCCGAGAAACGGAACCTTACGAGAGACCAAGTCAGTTGAATAAATGAGTAATGACCATACACCAACTGCAATGAAGATATCATAAAATTTCACAGCTGGATCATATGCTGCATCCCCTACCAAATCTCCCAGAGCCACTGAATATACAATATCCAGCGGACTAGCCTCAGCCAGTTCCTTCTTGCCCATTAATCGGATAATGACAAGGAGGGATATAAATCCAGAAATAATCTTGATGATCATAAACACATATGCCATTTCTCTCACCCGCCCTTTCATCAATGAGTCTCATTTAGAGCATCATTGTTCGAAAAGGTGGATACCACTCTTCCCCTCTTCCTTTTTATTTTTATTCCCTTCTAAAAAAGATAGAAACAGAATGCAGGCAAAAAAAACCATCATAGCATGGAATGCTTGATGGTCATTGGATTATTTATAAGTTCAGGTTCGTTCTCGGGCTTCTCCATTTCTCTATAGCCGTCTGCAGCACAGAAGCCAGGAATAAGGTTTCCCCCGTGCTTAGTAAAATTGTATTTAGAGGATTCATCATATCAATGGATTCTTTATCAAGCCTTCCCTCTTTTTCCAGCTTCAGCTGGATAATGGCGGATTCAGCCTGACTCTTAGTGAAACGAATCATTTTATTTCCCCAAGAAGATTCATCCTTTGTAAATAAAACAGAGTTTTCTTCAATGATTGCTGCAAACATGATTCCATTATTGCTTTGATACAAATATGGTGCATTTGTGAAGAAATCTACCGGTGGATCTTCCAATTGTGCATGTTCTTCCTGTAATGCCAAAATTTCTTTTTCCACTTCTTCTCTGATGCCAGTAACCATTTTCTTCAACTCCTTTTATCCTCATTAGTTAAAAGTATATAACGTTTTCATACAGGTGTCTCTGCATAGTTGAACATAGCGAAAAAGTAATTTTATTTAAAATTTTCACTTAATTTTCACATCTATAATGTCAATTATGTCAATATTCACATTTACAAACATGGGGAGAATTGCTATGTTAATGGCACCACAATTCTCCTCATGGATAGGATACCAAGGAAAGGGTTGATAGAGTATGAAGCTTGATCAGCAAGCCATTAATATCATCCTCCAAGCAGTCCGTGCCAAAGAACAAGAGCTTCAAGAGGCCGCATCCCATTTTCAGCAGCACAGAATCCCTGATGAATCCATTTTTGGCGAACAGATAATGAAACTGTTACCTAATATGTATGCGGAATTAAATGCTGTTCAATCGATAGAGAACCCCTTGAAAGAAATTCTAGATCAGTATTATGATGAAACTTCAGATAATCAGCTAAAAGCAGTCTACTACCAGGACCTTTCATTGGATGCCCCCAAAGAAGAGCTGCTGAACAGTCTTACAAACTTAATCTCCACTACACACGCAAATCCGCTCCCCTATTCACGGAGCAAGAAGTTGCTTCATTCCTTAGTCGATCTTCATGAAGATGGGAAGGCAAGAAGTATTTACTCAGGCAAGAGCATGGAAGCCGGCACCTTGCTTTCATATGACTTGGTATATGAAGCGGCCGTTCGCGAGGAAATCAGCAAGTATCCTTCCTTACAAAATTTGAACGGTTCCAAAGAGGACCTTCTTGAATCAGTTCTAACTGCCCTGGCTTTAAATGTTGAACATATCATCCCACAATCCTGGTTTGATAAAGCAAGCCCAATGGTCGGTGATTTAAACCACTTATTCACCTGTGAAACAACCTGTAATTCTTTCAGAAGCAATATCCCTTATTATGATTTTGACGATTATCCAAGCGCTTCTAAGGAAATCATCCGCAATGATTGCGGCAAACGCGATGGGGAAGAACGCTTTGAGCCGCAAAATGGAAAAGGGGCCGTTGCGAGGGCAAATTTATATTTCCTAACCAGGTATCCGGATATCTTGCCTCAAGACCGGCGGAAAGCCATTGATATCCCCATGCTGATTAAATGGCACGAAGAAAATCCCGTTACCCTTTATGAAAAGCATCGAAATTGGTGCATTCATCATCTTCAAGGAAACCGGAATCCGTATATTGACTTTCCAGATAAAGCTGCTGTACTCATTTAAGGTGCTTTTCATACAGAAGT
>NZ_JBJEFJ010000113.1:0-1919 GCF_051873915.1 Pradoshia sp. | reverse complement strand
ATACCTTAGATTCTTGATTTGTACTTAAAGTTTGTGAAGAAACGTACTTAAACAATCAGGGGCGTTTGTTGAAGACCAAGTATCTTAATCCTGATTAGTGAAGGCTAGTCGGGGTTTGTTTTTCTATGAAAGCGTTAATCCATTAGGGTTAGCGCTTGTTCTGTTTAAACTATAATGCAAAATGGGCAGGCTATAATCAGAATGGTTATTCGTGTGCAGAAGAGGCAAGTTTGCTTGAAGTAGGAAGGTTTTCACTGAGGCTTCGTACCTGTTTTCTAGGTTGCCTGAAATCGTATAGCATTCTATTCTCCTGTTTTCTGGAAATAAAAAGGAATTTGGGAGAATTTCGGCGAATAATGGCAGTAAAGAGGATATGAGGAGGAACATATGAATAAATTGACGAAGAAAACTGCTCATGCTGCCATTGCCCTTGCTATCGGAAGTACTTTGCTATTGCCAGGCCTGCCGACGTCTGCTGCGGAGGCTGATGACTTCATACCTTACTATGGAAAGGGGCCAAGCTATATTCAGCCAGATAATATCTCACATTTATTCCCTAAACCCCAAATAGATTTTCAAACACCCGCCTTTGCTAAAGGCAAAACGGCCTTCACCAGCCAGGAGGAAATGACCGCATTCCTAAAGAAACTCAGCAAAAAGAATAAGCATATGAGCTATAAAATCATCGGCAAGTCGCTTGAAGGACGGGAGATTCCGATGATCATATTCAGCAAGAATCCAGATAACATCAAGAAAGACAAGAAAAAGCCGCTTATCTGGGTGCAGGGTCAAATTCACGGCAATGAACCCGCTGCCGGAGAATCGAATCTGGTCCTAGCGCAAATGATAGCGGAAGGAAAGCTTGGCAATGTCCTAGATAAGGCCAATATCATTATCGTGCCGAGAATCAATCCTGATGGTTCGTATTATTTTAAACGCTTCATTGCAACGGATATGGATGCGAACAGGGATTATATGAAGGTGGAGTATCCGGAGGTTCGTACGGTTTATAAGGCCATTAATGAATACCAGCCAGATGTTGTTCTGGATACACATGAATATACGGTGAATTCTTCGCTTTTAAACAAATACGGGGACAAAGGCTCCATTGCCTCTTATGATGTCTTAATTTCATCGGCGAAGAACTTGAATATTCCGGAGAAGCTTCGGAAGACTTCTGATAAGCTTCTGCTGCCGGATGTTCAAAAGGCATTGAAGAAGGAAAAGCTATCGTTCCATGATTATTACACCTTATCCTCTTCGCAATCCGGCAAGCTTGTCGCAGAAGAGGGAAGCACGGAGGCACGCATAGGCCGTAATGCGCTTGGGTTGAAGAATACCTTCACCTATCTGATTGAAACAAGAGGGATCAATATCGGACGTGCGGACTTTGAACGAAGGGTATTTGCCCAGGTGACGGCCCAAGCGAACTTTATTAAGTCGACTGTCAAGAATGCGGAAAAGGTTAAACGGACAGTTGAAGAGGCTCGCAAAACGATCGTGACGAAAGGAAAGAACGCGAATGATGATGATCAGATTGTGATCACAAGCGAAAATAAGCTTGTTCCTGACCAAGAGCTGACTGTCGTAGATCTCGCTAAGGCAGCTAAGGTCGATATCCCAATCGATTGGAAAAGCTCGACTAACGCCTACGCTACCTTGGAGAGGGAAAGGCCGACCGCTTATATCCTTCCTCCTGCTTATCATCATATTGCCGATAAGCTAAAGGTGCTCGGTGTGAAGGTAGAGCAATTGAAGA
The DNA here is from genome assembly GCF_051873915.1 of Pradoshia sp. Classification (NCBI taxonomy): domain Bacteria; kingdom Bacillati; phylum Bacillota; class Bacilli; order Caryophanales; family Bacillaceae; genus Pradoshia; species Pradoshia sp. The sequence continues at coordinate 160 of NZ_JBJEFJ010000113.1, read as the reverse complement.
AATCGTCCTCCTTATCGGTCGAGAGCTATAAAGTAACGGACAATAAAGTGTCGAATCAGCAAGAAAGCGGACACTACACCAATAAGGTGACGACAGAAGTCACTACGAAGAAGAAAACCTTCCCGGCCGGCAGCTATGTGTTCAAGATGGACCAGCAGAA
>NZ_JBJEFJ010000112.1:0-44256 GCF_051873915.1 Pradoshia sp. | reverse complement strand
TGGGCAGTAAAATCATGTCCGCACACATCCAAGGAGGGCGCGGAAACAGAAAAGCCTACGCCCTAACCAAGTATCAAGCCATATTTATGCTGCCTCTATGATGGGCATCATCCGATGGTGGCTGGCTGAAGGGCAGGAGTATGGTTCTCATCAGATTGCTGCCCAAACCCGCCTGCTTCATAAAAGATAGCATACTTATTCAAGAGGGGACTGGACACTATTCAAAAGGGCTATCTTCCTAGCCTCTAGCAGAGTATACCTTTCTGTTATAAGGGAAGCAGCCCACACCGCAGTCACGGCAAGCGCGATGCCTGCTGCCATATCACTCAGCCAGTGAATACCGAGATAGATCGTCGAAAACATGATGATTGGCACGCTGACATAAAACAGCGACTTAAAGACTCTGCTTGATGAGCGCGAACTGAGGAGCAATAATGTCAGCGAAATAGAGTTATGCAGGCTTGGAAAACAATTATTCAGTCCGGAAATATTACGATATTGCGATTCGAATTCCGTATAGACGGAAGGAATTAAAAAGTCAATTTGCGGATGAATATACCACGCTTCATTTACAGGGAAAAATAAATAAAAGGGGATGGCAATGATATAATTCAGCCCAATCGCATAAATAAATGTATAAAACAATTTCAAATCCTCCTTGAGGAGGTAGGAAACAAGAGAGACGGCAATCAAGGTGACGAACATAATGATGTAGAAAAAGGTCGTTATCTCTGTTAAAAGAGGATGGCGCAGGGCATCCTGAATATTTGCTAGAATGGAAGCTTCATAGGTATAAAACAGGGCGGCGTAATCCTGCTGATTGGTGAATGTACTTTCATACCGCAGTTCAAGCTTATTGATGAACAGAATCAAAGCAAGGAGGCCAAGATGCCAAACCACCTGCTTTCGATGGAGAAGAATGGAGAAAACACGAAAAGGATTTTTCTGGTTAACAAAATAGACGATCATAATCGTCAAGAGAGTGATTGTAAGGGCAATGGTCTCCATGGATGTATACATAGGAGCAGCCTCCTCTTAGGAATTATTGGATGAAAAAATAGAAAACAAATTTGCTATTTTATTGAAACCTTTGCAGGAATCAATCGTACATAGTATAGTAACAGGAAAAGAATCACCTATTTCAAACCATTACAGGGGGAATTATTTTGCGTAAAAAGAGTTTAGCAACAAAAATATTAGCATCCTTTATGCTGCTGACATTTGTGTTTGCTCCGATTGCGGAGAGCACATTCGTTAACACTTCACACGAGGTCAGTGCAAAATCTTACCGCTCAGGTAAAAAATCCTTCAACTCAAATTCAGGTTCAAATACAAATAATTCTAGCATTTTTAACCAGAAGAAATCTACAACAAGCAATGCAAAAACAACAAAAACAAACTCCTTCAACAAAGGAAGCTTTGCAAAAAGCATGCTGCTAGGCGGAGTTGCAGGTTTGCTCTTCGGAAGCTTGCTGGCGAATATGGGCATGATGGGCTCCGTGTTAGGCTTATTGGTCAATGTATTGGTGATTATCTTAATTATCGGCTTGATCAAGAGAATTTTCTTCTCTCGCAATAACAATAATAATCATAACCGTCCGCGAAAAGAGGTTAATGGGCCATGGGACCGCTAAAGCTATCGGAACAAGAGATCATTAATTCCCTTTGCTTATATATGGCTGCAAAGAGGCAGGTCAGTCCCGAGAATGTGGAAATCGAATTAATGTATGATGATGATTATGGGTTTTCCGCTGAATCACATGTCAATGGGCGCTCACAAATCTTGATTACGGCTAATATCATTGAAGCACTGCGCTTTTACATTGAACATCAGTTAAATATGGATCCCTTTGCGGCAGCCATTGAGCTTGAGTTGGATGACGATGAAGGAATCATCGCCAACGTGCGATAAATGAGGATAAAGAGGCATGGGAATCTGCCTCTTTTTTCTTTGGAAAAATGAATGAAAGGTTGCGGAAGAAGTGGAATTTGTCATGAATGTCCTGACTGTTATTGGAGTAATCATCCTCGTTGCTATAGGTGCGCTTCTTAAGACGTTCAAGGATCACAATCGAAGGAAATAAACACTTACATTAAATAGAAGTTTATGCTAATTTTTTACAGAATATTCTTGAACTTTATCACCCTAAAAGATTAATATATACGTATACTATAAAAATAAAGCGTTTACATACTTAGGGGAGTGTGACAGATGAAACATCCGTACATACAGGAGGAGCATGTGATCTTTCGCAAGGCTTTCCGAAAATTCCTTGAAAAAGAAGCGTATCCTTTCTATGAGAAGTGGGAGGAGGACCGAATCATCCCGCGTACTTTCTGGGATAAGCTTGGCCAATCTGGTTATCTATGCCCAGACCTGCCGGAGGAATATGGCGGACTTGGCGTGGACTGGGGGATTTCGGTCATTATCAATGAAGAGCTGGAAAGGGTTGGTTCAGGTACAGTTGGAATCTCACTGCATAACGATATTGTCGTACCATACATAACGGCCTATGGAACACACGAACAGAAGAAGCGTTGGCTGCCTAAATGTGCCAGCGGGGAATCGATTAGCGCGATTGCGATGACAGAGCCAGGCGCCGGCTCCGATCTCGCCTCCATTGCCACGACGGCCGAGGACCGCGGGGACCATTATTTGGTCAATGGACAAAAAACCTTCATCACAAATGGCATCCAAGCAGATTTAATTATCATTGCTTGTAAAACGGATGTGCATGCGACGCCAAAGCATAAAGGAATCAGCCTGCTCGTCATTGAACGCGGCATGCCTGGCTTCTCAAGAGGCCGAAAGCTGAACAAGGTGGGGCTTCACTGTCAGGACACGGCTGAATTGATTTTTGAAGATTGTATCGTGCCAAAGGAAAATCTGCTTGGCCAAGAGGGGAGCGGCTTCCTGTACATGATGGATAAGCTTCAGCAGGAGCGCCTTGTCGTGGCAATCGCAGCCCAAGTGGCAGCAGAAGATATGTTTGCCATGACCATGGATTATGTCAAATCCAGACGAGCGTTCGGAAAAGCAATCGGTGACTTTCAGAACACGAAATTCAAGCTGGCTGAAATGGCTACCGAGATTGAAATGGGACGCACCTTCCTTGACCAGCTGATTTCCAGTCATATGGCAGGTAAGGATGTCGTTACAAAGGTATCAATGGCCAAATGGAAATTGACAGACATGGCCAAGCGCATATCGGCTGAGTGCATGCAGTTATTCGGAGGCTACGGCTATATGGAGGAATACAAGATTGCCAGACGATTCCGTGATACACCTGTCGCAAGCATCTATGCCGGTACCAATGAAATTATGAAAACCATTATTGCGAAAAATTTAGGGCTATAAAGAAGACTCTTTTGCACAGATGAACAGTCACCTTTAGAAACTTTTGCACCGCAAAAAAACTTTGATAAAGGGGTAACTGATTATGATGAACGTACCATTGACTGTCCAATCTTTACTGGAGAGGGCTGAACAATTTTTCCCTAAGAAAGAAGTCATCTCACGAACGCATTCGAGGGTTCAACGATTAACCTATAAGGAAATTGGCGAGAGAACAAGAAGACTGGCCGGAGCATTGATTGATTTGGGCGTCCAAAGGGGCGGGAGAGTTGGAACGCTTGCATGGAATCATCATCGGCATTTGGAAGCGTATTTTGCGGCTCCAGGGATAGGCGCCATCAACCATACAATTAATATCCGTCTCTCAAAGGAGCATATTTCCTATATTATCAATCATGCCGAGGATGATGTGCTGCTCTTTGATGAGGATCTATTGCCAGTTGTATCAGAGATTGCGCATGAACTGACGTCTGTCAAAGCCTTTATCATGATGACAGATGAGCAATCCTTGCCAGAGGTCAGCTTTTCACCGCTATATTCATATGAAGAGTTATTGAAAAAGGGCAATCCAAAAACGCCTTTCGCCAAAGACATCGATGAAAACGAAACGGCAGGGATGTGCTATACATCTGCCACGACAGGAAATCCAAAAGGAGTGGAATACAGCCATAGAGGTCTTGTCCTCCATAGCTTTGCCCTTGGGCTTGCTGATACAGTGGGTGTCTCCGAGAGGGATGTCATTATGCCTGTTGTTCCTATGTTTCATGTCAATGCCTGGGGTCTTCCTTTTGCAGCTACTTGGTTTGGCGCGACACAAGTACTTCCAGGGCCGCAATTTAACTCAACACTAATTGCTGAATTCATCGACGAATACCGAGTAACCAAAACAGCTGGTGTGCCGACAATCTGGCTTGGACTATTACAAGAGCTTGAAACAGGCAAATATGATACAAGCTCATTAGTCACCATCCTATGTGGAGGGTCGGCCGCTCCAAGATCCTTAATCCAAACCTATGAATATACGTACAAGATTCCGTTCAGGCATCTATATGGAATGACGGAAACGACGCCGCTCGTTCTGTTATCCAATCTAAAAAGCTATCAAACCGATCTCTCTGAAGACGAAATTCTCGACATTCGCGCTAAGCAAGGATTAATTGTACCTGGGCTGGAAATGAAAATCGTCGGCTCAGAGGGAGAAGTGGAATGGAATGGCCGTGATATGGGCGAATTAATGCTAAGGGGAAATTGGATTACAGATTCTTATTATAAAGACGAACGGACAAATGATGCTTTCAAGGATGGATGGCTGCTGACAGGGGATATCGCGACCATTGATGAAGAAGGGAATGTCAAATTGGTTGACCGCACGAAGGATCTCATTAAAAGCGGTGGAGAATGGATATCCTCCGTTGACTTGGAGAATGCGCTCATGGCGCATGAAGCAGTCTTTGAAGCAAGTGTTGTAGCTGTGCCGCATGTCCAATGGCAGGAACGGCCCATCGGATGTGTCGTATTAAAGCCTGAATATAAAGGCAAAGTCACAGCCGAAGAAATCAAAGAATTCATCGCTCCTCAATTTGCAAAATGGTGGCTTCCAGATGAAATCTTGTTCTTAGATGAGATTCCGAAGACCTCAGTCGGAAAGTTCTTAAAGCTGAAGCTGAGGGATATCGTGCAGGAGCAGCTGCAGATGAGATAAGCAATAGAGGTAAAGGGAGGAGGCTGTCATGATTGTGGCAGCTTCTTTATATACTGAAGGCTATTATAGCAAGAGAGTCCTTCTGATTTAAGTAAGTTGGCGAACAGTCGCATAACAGGGGTTTATTAGAGGGCTCTATCAAATGCAGCACACATGGAAAAATCTTGACTTGACCAATTTCGCCAATCCTTTTATAATAATTAAGTGTCATACATAACTGTCCCAGTAGCTCAGCAGGATAGAGCAACAGTTTCCTAAACTGTAGGTCGGAGGTTCGAATCCTCTCTGGGACGTAAATGCAGAAACGCTGATCGAACGATATCCATAGCGATGGATATGGGAGTATCGGCGTTTTTTATTGTATTCTATCAGCTTGGAAAATGGTGGTGTTTCTCTGAAGCTTCTTTAATGGAGAAAAAGGGATTTAGTATAATACCAAGTAGAAGGGTGTGATTATATGGACAGCAAGAAGAAAATGGTGGAACTTGAGATTGATGAGGAATTAATTGCTTCAATTAAAAAAATGCAAGATTTGTTGTGCAAACGGCTAGATGTTGAACTCCCTTCTCAATATGAAAATCTCCAAACCATTATCGACCAAAGCTTGTTAGTCTATTTTGATCGAATGGATTGGTATTATCGGCTCGAAGGCCGAGAGTGGGATACATTTTATGAAAACCACCAAGGTGCCACGAATATTCCCAGCCGAATAGAAGAATCATGATAGATAAGTAACAGGTTTTTATAATAAAAGAGTCCCTGCAGATGAGGGACTCTTGTTTTATTATTTCACTGTTTTGACCGTAAGTTTTTTACCTGTTGAGGTGAAGATGATATTTTTGCTTTTATCTGTACGATAAACGGTGATTTTACGTGCTTTCAATCGGTTTAAGACATCGCTTGTTGGATGGCCATAACCGTTTTTGCCGACACTGATCACAGCATATTTTGGACTAACCTTCTTAAGGAAGTTCGTGCTTGTTGTATTTTTCGCTCCATGGTGGCCGACCTTCAATACATCGACTTTTGAGAGGAGTTTTTTGCTGATCATGTCATTCTCTGCTTTTGTTTCGGCATCCCCCATGAACAAGAATTTCTTCTGGTTATGTTTTAACAGGAGGACAGCACTCCAATTGTTTAAGTCTGTTTTACTGTAAGTTTTCACTGGGGCAAGGAAAGTCAATGTGACAGCACTTGTTCCCGTTGCGATTTTGACACCTTGTTTTGCTGTTTTGATGGACAGTTTTTTGCCCTTCACAGCAGTTAAGAATTCTTTGTAGGTTTGAGAGGTGTGTGAAACTTTAGGTGCGTAGACTGCACTGACCTTAAATGATTTGATGACGGTAATCAAGCCGCCGATATGGTCGGCATCAGGATGGGTTGCAATGACTGCATCAAGCTTTTTGACACCTTGCTTCTTCAAATAGGCTGTGACCACTTTTCCTTGTCCTTTTTTCCCGCCGTCAATTAGATAATTCTTGCCGTTAGGCGTTTGAATCAAAGTGGAATCACCTTGACCAACATTAATGTAGTGAACCTTTAGGTTTGATGCCGCTTCAACCGGTGCTGAAAATGGAATGAAGCTGATCAAAAGGATAAGGGCCAAGAAAGACTTTAATATTTTTGAACGCATTACCATAACTCCTTATATGTGTAAATTTACTATTATATATTAGATTCTATTATAAAAAAATACAAGTGTAATTGTATAAGTAATAGTTATTATTTACAGAGTATTCGCAAGAAAAGTGTATATAGAAATAAAAAACTCCTATCCATAGAGGATAGGAGTTGAAGGGATATCCGTATTAATCGTTATCGCGTGCTTCTCCGCCTTTTTTTCCGATTTCACGGTAGAATTCCTTATCATGATTGTCAGAAGTAGCTTCTCCGCCTTTTTTTCCAATCTCTTGATAGAATTCTTTATCATGATTGTCGGAAGTAGCTTCTCCGCCTTTTTGACCGATTTCTTGGTAGAATTCTTTGTCATGGTTGTCGGAAGTAGCTTCTCCGCCTTTTTGGCCGATTTCTTGGTAGAATTCTTTGTCATGGTTGTCAGAAGTAGCTTCTCCGCCTTTTTGACCGATTTCTTGATAGAATTCCTTGTCATGTTTTTTTGAAGTGGCTTCTCCACCTTTACGTCCAGCTTCTTCTCTGCTCATTTTATCGTCTGCCATGTTAATCGCTCCTTTTCAATTGATTTTATCGTTTAATAGTAGTTAGCTTGTTTAAAGATTAGTCGTTATTGCGTGCTTCTCCGCCTTTTTTGCCTATTTCGCGGTAGAATTCCTTATCATGATTGTCAGAAGTGGCTTCTCCGCCCTTTTTCCCAATCTCTTGGTAGAATTCCTTATCATGTTTTTTGGCGGTTGTTTCTCCGCCTTTGCGTCCGGCTTCTTCTCGGGACATTTTGTTATCTGCCATTGTCCATTTCTCCTTTCAATCATTTTGAAGTTTTGATGTTACAGTACTAGATATACCTCTATTTCCAAAGAGGAAACTACATTTCCTTATTTTAACTTTTCTGTAAAGAATGATTTGATTTCTTAATGTTTATATAGTAGAAATCAGGCTTTTAAAAGCGTTTGGGTAGAAATGACTGATTGGATAGATATGGTATAATGAGGATTGAGAGAATGAATACCTTGATAGAAACGAGAGATTAATATGTCGATTCAAAAGTATGCCATTTTTCGAGAAGTAGTAGATACAGGGAGCTTTTCGCTGGCAGGAGAGCGTCTAGGAATCTCCCAATCAGCCGTGAGCCATTCGGTCACGAGCCTGGAAAAGGAATATAAGGTGAAGCTGTTGGCTAGAAGCCGCTCAGGGATACAGTTGACTGATAGCGGGCAGCGGATTTTACAATATATCGAGAAAATTCTATATCTAGAAGAAAAGATGAATCAGGAATTAGCTGAAATAAGGGGACTGGAATTGGGGACTTTGACAATTGGGACTGTCACGCCTCTTACTTCTGAATGGCTTCCTGGCATTATGAAAAGATTTCATGAGCAATTTCCGTCCATCCAGGTGAATATCCGTGAAGGGACAAGTCAGGAAATTGTCGACTGGGTGGAAAATGGAGAAGTGGATATTGGGTTTACTTATTCTTTAAAGGAAAGAGGGAGGATTGACCGGCTGCTGCTCACTCATGAGCCGTTCTATCTGCTTATGCATGAAGAAAAGCAGGGGGACGACTTGTTCCGTTTAATGAAGGAAAGTCCGTTTATCATGCCGACAAGCTATCGGGAAATGATCCTGAAGCAAAAAGCCTTTAAACCAACCGTCCTCCTTGAGCTGTCAGATGAAAGAGCGATTATTGAGCTTGTTCGAAACGGACTTGGAATCAGTATCCTTCCAAGGATGTGCTTGCATAATCTGCCGGAGGAAGTAAACATCATGCTGATTCCCCACGAGCTGATCCAGCTGCCGGTGCATCTTGTCAGTTTATTGTTTTCAGCCATGTCTCCGGCAGCGGAGAAGATGAGTGCTACGATTAGTCTATGGTTGAATGAAAACTATAATATTATTATGTCAACTGAAGAAAAACTCTCCTTCGATTAGGGGAGTTTTTGACATTATTGGAGCTAATATGGGGTATGAAAGCTTGCAAATCCAATGATTTTGTCTATTCATTGTCTCAAAAGTCTTTTCTTGTTTTATAATAGAGACTTAAGAGATTACGCTTCAAGAAGGAGTCTGGTTATGGAATTAATCATCGCGGAGAAACCGGATCAAGGATTGACATTAGCATCGCCATTTACCTTTAAGCGGCATGATGGGTATGTGGAGATCTCGCCTAATGAAGTCTTTCCAAACGGGGCGTTTTGTACATGGGCGATTGGCCATTTGACTGAATTATCGGCACCGGAGACATATAAGCCGGAATGGAAGAAATGGTCCATGGGCTCATTGCCAATCATACCCGAACGATTTACCTACCAAGTGACAAAATCAAAATATAAGCAATTTAATATTGTGAAACAATTATTAAAACGTCCTGAGGTTTCAACCATCATCCATGCGGGTGATGCCGGGCGCGAGGGGGAACTGATCGTTCGTAACATCATTTCCTTAAGCGGTGTAAAGAAACCGATGAAGCGGCTATGGATTTCATCCTTGACGAAAAAGTCTATCGTAGACGGCTTTAAGTCGCTGAAGGACGGACAAGAGACCATCTATTTATTTCATGAGGCCTATACGAGGGCTTGTGCAGACTGGCTTGTCGGCATGAATGCGTCTCGTGCGTATTCCCTGTTGCTGAAGCAAAAAGGGATGAATGATGTTTTCTCAGCCGGTCGTGTACAGACACCGACACTTGCACTGATTGTTAAAAGGGAGCAGGAGATTGAATCCTTTGTATCAAAGCCCTTCTGGGAGGTAATGGCTACCTTTGAGATGGATGGCCATAAATATGAAGGGAAATGGGAAAAGGACGGAGAATCAAGGCTCGACCAGAAGGAAATGGCCGAGAAGATTGCTGCCTTTTGCCAATCGAAAGAAGCCGTTATTAAGGATATGAAAACGGAACGGAAGGAATTTCAACCGCCTTTATTATTCAATCTTTCCTCTTTGCAGGCAACAGCCAATAAAGCCTTTAAGTATTCGCCAAAGAAGACGCTTGATATTCTGCAAAAGCTCTATCAAAAAGGAATCGTCTCCTACCCGCGTAGTGATTCGAACTATGTGACAGAAGGTGAGGCAGAGCTGTTTCCGGATATTTTGGAGAAGCTTGGGCAATTTGAAGACTATAAGAGTCTTATGCCTGTGCCAAATCCGTCCATCATTCATAATAAACGGTTCGTGAATGAGAAGAAGGTTTCAGACCACTATGCCATCATTCCGACAGAGCAGGTCACGAACCCAAGCCGCCTATCTGGTGAGGAGAGGAATATTTATGATCTGATCGTTCGCCGTTTAATTGCCGCACATTATGAATCAGCTGTATTTGATTATACGACCATCACCACACTAGTGGATGGCCGCGCTGAATTCATTTCGAAAGGGAAACAGCAAATACGTGAAGGCTGGCGCCAAGTCGTTTTCTTAGATGATAAGGATGAAGATACCATCCTTCCGAATGTGAAGAAGGATGATACGGGAATCGTCAAGAAAGTTAAGGTGAAGGAAGGAAAAACGCAGCCGCCGAAACGCTATACAGAAGGACAGCTGATCACCCTAATGAAAACAGCCGGTAAACATTTGGACAACGAGGAGCTCGAGAAGGTTCTTATGAAATCAGAGGGACTTGGGACAGAAGCAACAAGAGCCGGAATCATCACAAGCTTGAAGGACCGTAAATATATTGACGTCAAGAAGAATCAGGTTTTTGCAACCGATAAGGGTAAGGTGCTGATCAAGGCAATAGGCGAGGAAATTCTTGCAAGCCCTGAAATGACAGCTAAATGGGAGCAGCGTTTGGCGGAAATCGGAGAAGGAAAGGCCTCGGCTGCCCAATTTATGGAACAGACGAAGAAATTGACTGCGAAAATCATTGAAGATGCCATTAAGGGCTTTGAAACATGGGATTTCTCTGATTACAATGTTGAGAGCATCCAGCGGAAAGGCTCAAAATTTCCGAAACCGAAGAAAATGGGACAATGCCCATTATGCCAAGGGGATGTCGTTGATAAAGGGCAATTCTATGGCTGCTCCAATTATCGGGAGAAGGAATGCAAATTCACCTTTTCGAAGACGATTCTCGGTAAGAAAATCAGTCAAGCCAATATGCAGAAGCTTCTGAAAGAAGGAAGGACAAACCTTATTAAAGGCTTTAGCAAGGGAGAAAATACATTTGATGCCACGCTTGAATGGAAGGATGGCAAAATTAATTTCTTATTTTCGACTGAAAATGTCGGGAAATCTTAAAAAAATTGTCTAATTCAGTTATAATGATAAGTGGTTTACGTTTCAATTCTTTGCTTAAGGCAAAGGATTACATATAACAATGAATAAAGGAGTATGAATGTTGATGGAAAAAGTATTAATCTTTGGACATAAAAATCCTGATACAGATACAATCTGTTCCGCTATCGCTTATGCGGAATTAAAGAAAGCTTTAGGAATGAACGCTGAGCCGGTAAGACTTGGCGCTGTGAACGGGGAAACTCAATTTGCCCTTGACACATTTAAGATTGAAGCTCCTCGTTTAGTCGAGAAGGTTGCTGCTGAAGCTAGCGAGGTAATCCTTGTTGACCATAACGAACGCCAGCAAAGTGCGGATGATATCGAACAGGTACGTGTGCTTGAAGTTATCGACCACCACCGTATCGCTAACTTTGAAACGGCTGACCCACTTTACTATCGTGCTGAGCCGGTTGGCTGTACAGCGACAATCCTGAATAAGCTTTACAAAGAGAACGGGGTAGAAATCAAGAAAGAAATCGCGGGTCTTATGTTATCTGCCATTATCTCTGATTCCTTATTGTTCAAATCTCCAACATGCACAGAGCAAGATGTTCAAGCAGCCAAGGAATTGGCTGAGATTGCTGGCGTGGATGCAGAAGCGTATGGACTCGACATGCTTAAAGCTGGTGCAGACTTAAGCAAGAAAACAATTGAAGAATTGATCTCCCTAGACGCAAAAGAATTCAGCATGGGCACTTCTAAAGTTGAAATCGCGCAAGTAAACGCAGTTGACACAGATGAAGTAATGACAAAGCAGGCTGAACTTGAAGCTGCCATGCAAGCCGTTATCGATGAAAAAGGCTTGGATTTATTCTTGCTTGTCGTTACAAACATCTTAACGAATGATTCTGCAGCCCTTGCTGTAGGCAGCAAATCTGCAGCTGTTGAACAAGCCTTTGGTGTTACATTAACGAATAAAACAGCTATATTAAAAGGTGTCGTTTCCCGTAAGAAACAAGTTGTACCTGCACTAACTGAAGCTTTATCCTAATAACTATTGCTTTACAAAAATAATTATGTTATAGTTATCTTCGCGATGAGCTGAATTGTGTAAGACGAGCACATGCCTTAAATGGCAAGCACAATGTGGAGTGCTGTGACCTCGCCTCAATTTTCGAAAGAAGACACTTGCTATAGGCAGGTGTCTTTTCTTATATAATGAATAAAAAATGACTTTCATCCCACCCTACATAATATGGAACCCAAAAGAACCGATGATACATATGATAAGCAAGAATGAAGGAGGCGAACCGGATGTCGAAAAAAACAGTGGATGATTACCTTCAAGAAGGAATCCATGGGGCAAAGGAAATAAAGCCTGAGGAGCGTAAGGAATTTCTAGGATCCCTACGTGAGCGGGTTGTCGTCGCCTTAGGGCAGAAAATAGTCTTCGAAAACAAGATTCCGCCGGCATTTGAGGAAATACTGAGAAGTCATACAGAGGCTGTGCTTTATTTGAATGGTCATATTAGTTACACATACTTATCGAAATACGTCAAACTGGCTGAATCAGCTAAGGTACAATTCAAAATTGTCATGAACAAGGATTATAACTCACCACATGGCGCTGTGCTCGCTTATGGTCATGCCATCAACAAGGAAGACATCAGTCTCCCTGAGGAGAAAAAGCCAGATACTCAGAAAGAGAAAGAAGAATCTGTTGGAGGTTTTTCATTCTTTAAGAATTTGTTTAAGAAGGACTAGATGTGAGCGGGACCCCCAGTTTTTGCTGGAGGTCTTTTTTCATTTTTTATCAAAGACCTGAGAGTATCGTTTCCTTGAATTCTTTATTGTTTTTGCAAATATTCAGCCTGAAAAACGTTGGTTTTTTCGAAATTAACTCTTTCTGTAGTTAATCCCTTTATTCTTTTTTACGTATATAATCCTTGATATTGACTTTAAGGGCGATTAAAGAGAGTTTATGGGCGAAACTCAATGCTTTAAGGGCGAAGTGCTCAGGTTTAAGAGCGAAAACGCCGCATTTAAGGGCGAACGGCAATGTTTAAGGGCGAAAAAGCAAATAGCAGCCGCTCTATGAGAAACAATCTCTTATATGCAAACTTGCACTTGTTTGTTAGCCCCTATGTAAAAAAGCTAACCAGTCAGCTCCTAAATAATAAGCCTTACTGGTCAGCATTTTTTTGATGCCGATATTCAAAGGTAGCGTTTGGCACCTTCAGCATGTGTCCATTAATGATGATCGTCTCATTATCTACCCATTCATTCTCAGCGCTTTTAGTTCAATTGTTGCGGTTTGATCATCCTTCTTGTGGGTGATTAACCCACCCCGTATCGCATAGGAGGATGTGGCCCCGCCATTTACTAAATAAGCTCTGACGGTATTGGTCCCGATAGGAGATAACAGGTATCATCACTACATTCATCACAAGATGTCATCGATCAAACACTTGCTTTTCCTTTCTCCCGTTTCAATATTATAAGCAAATAGACCCCAATGATGCTGTAGGTTGCGGTCATACTGATGACGATTTGAGTTATTTCATCTAATGATGTTTGGGACAGGGCAAGCTCCGGCAGATATAAGGCAAGAAGGGTGACTGGAAGAATAAAGGTCTTTGCCCAGACTGAGAAGAAGATAATAAACCCGAGGAATAGCAGGCCAATCAGGATACTCCCAATAGTTCCGAAGTGAATGACAGGAGATGGATAAAGTAAATCAATGAGTAAAACCCCGCCGATGAATAAGAAATTTAACGTACATGGCAATAAAATCACCAAAAATTCCTTCCACTTTGATAGCTGGCGGCTGGCCGTATAGCGGAAGGCTGCCATCACACCTGCAAAGAAAAGCAGAATGCAAATCATGGTGCCGATGATTGTCAGAAGACCATAGCTTAATGGGCCATTTATCAGGTCTTTAAATACGAGGTAGGACATTCCTCCGATAATAACCAATGGTATGAATTTCATCCAATCCTTATAATCCGTTTTCATTTCCGCCGAAATGCTTTGCATATACTCTCTTGGTGATGAACCGATGATTTGTTCAGTGGATTTGCCGTTTGATTCAGCTTCATATAAATGATCGGCTAGGTCACGGATGATGTCATCAATCTCTTCATTCTTTTTTCCGCTTGAAAACAGATAGATTTTTAAATCCTCGAGAAATTTAGTGCTTTCTTTTCATGGAGAGCTTTTCTTCCATATTGATTACCTATCCTTTCTGATAATAGCATTCACGCTTTTTTCCAGCTGTGCCCATCTTGATAGAAACTCCTCTAACGCTATTTCACCCACGCTCGTTAAGGAATAATATTTCCGCTTCGGTCCAGCAATTGACTCCTTGCGTACCGAAGTGATCAATCCTTCCCTTTGCATTCTCAGCAAGAGGGGGTAAATGGTTCCTTCACTAATGCTGTCAAAGCCGTAGCGGCTTAATTGCTCGGCAATCTCATAACCATAGCATTCCTTCTCCTTTATCATGGCAAGGAGGCAGCCATCCAATATCCCTTTCATCATTTGGGTCTGGGACATTTGTTATCACTCCGATTCTAATCCTTTTAAACAGGTAGCAGGATTATTTATCTTGTATTACAAGGTATAAGATAAGTATAGGATTGTATATCTTGTAAAGCAAGGTATTTTTTTACTTATTTTTAACGATTGAACTGCCCAATTTTGCCTTGTTCCCAGAACATATATTTGTATGGTATAGTAATCGAATTGAGAACAAAATTGATGCGGATAAGAGGATAGGACTAGTGATTACTTCAACTTCTATTTCAACGAAAGAATATATTACCCAATGGCAGGAAGCCCTGTCACAGGAGATAGGCCATTTAAAAAAATATGGCAGCCATAAATATGTACTTATGAATGGGAATCAGATTCAATCAGGCGACACATATACGTATTATTTTGAGACGATGTCACCACTGAAGATTCCCATTGGCACAGTTGCCCGGCTCGAGCGGGATGGGAGCAAATACGATGCTCGTGTGCTGTCGGCTGAGGGAAATACTCTATTAGTTTCTTTGGATCAATCCATTGGGGATCTAATTGATGAGGCCTTTATTTCCCATGATCCATGGGAGCTTTTAGAGCAATTGATTGAACGGTTAGATGATATTAAGAAGAGTAAACGGAAGCGCAGCCGAGTCAAGAGGCTGATGAATCCCGATTTTCCGGATAAGAGGACGCGCACTGATAGCAAAACGGCTGTGCAGGAGCTGTTTCAGCGTTCGAAATACAATCCGGTAACCTTTGTCTGGGGACCGCCGGGAACAGGGAAGACATATACGCTGGCAAGAACAGCTGCAAATAAATATTTTAAGGATAAGAGAGTATTGGTGCTTTCGCACAGTAACCAAGCAGTAGATGTACTGCTTGGGGAGATGGCTGCCTTCATTAAGAAGGCGGATAAGTTTCGTACTGGCGATCTATTGCGCTACGGAAACCAGGCAGGTGACGGGTTATTGATGCATGGAGACATTCTGCCGTCACAATTGCTTGCTGACCAGGATGCAGGTTTGCTGTCTGATAAAGATCGGATTACCGAGGAGAAGCGTCTCTTGAAGAAGGATCTCTCCCAATCGTTCAGTGTCAGGGACTCACAACAGCTTCTAGAGCTTGAACAGAAGCTTGGGCGTATTCTTGACAGAATTCGTAAGCAGGAGATGAAGCTCGTCAAGGAGGCTTCCATTATCGGAACAACGCTTGCAAAGGCGGCCAATGATCCTGTCATATTTGAGCAGGAATATGACCTTGTCATTGTAGATGAGGCGAGCATGGCGTTTATCCCGCAGATTGCCTTTGCCGTAAGTATGGCAAAAAGAGCGATTGTTTGCGGAGATTTCAAACAGCTGCCGCCGATTGCAGCATCAAGGGGGCAGCTTGTTGATACATGGCTGCGGGAGGATATATTCCACCGTGCTGGTGTCGCTGATATTGCGAGCGGCGGCGTATTGCATCCACATCTATTCCTCTTGAAGGAACAAAGAAGGATGCATCCGGATATATCTGCTTTTACGAATCAATATTTATATAATTCCCTTGTCGGAGATCATCCAAGCGTGCAGAAGAGCCGGGAAGAGATTGTGGCCCGGGCGCCGTTCGAACAAGCGGCTTCCATTCTGTTAGATGCGAGCTTTACTGGTGAGCATTGTTTTAGCGGGGGCACCTCAGGGTCAAGGATGAATATCATGCATGCCCTGCTTTCTCTGCAGCTGCTTCATGAAGCCTACCAGGGCGGAAGCAAATCAATCGGGTATGTGACACCATACAGGGCTCAAGCCATCTTGATGGAGAAGCTTCTTCAAGACTTTTATCCGGAGCAGTATGGGGCAGGTGCGTTTATGGCCGCAACTGTGCATCGTTTCCAGGGGAGCGAGAGGGAACTGATGATCTTTGATACGGTCGACTCGTATCCAGAGAGAAGAGCTGGTATGCTCTTAACGGGTAAAGAGAGTGAGCGTCTATTGAATGTGGCAATCACAAGGACAAAAGGCAAGCTTATTCATGTCAGTGATGTGAATTTCTTGAAGAATACGATTCCGAGATATAAAACCTTGCATCAATTCATTGATTTCCAGCTTCAGCACAATAAGACGGTCGGGATGGACCAAATTGGAAAATGGATCAAGCATCCTCATCCAAAGCTTAAATGGATGTATGCCCGCAAACTAGATGATGTGCTGAATGATGTAAAAGAGGCTCAGAGTCAAATTATTCTATCGCTTCCTAATCGCTGTATTTTATCGAAGGAGCTTGCACAAGCACTGACCACAAGACCAGCTCGTGCGAAATTAGCTCTCTATTCAAAAGAGGAGCATCCTTATTTAGACCCGGATCTTCATATACAGGAGGGACCTCCATTCAGCATGATCTGTATTGATCGCCGTTTCTTATGGCTGGGCATCCCGATTGAAGCGAATAGAAATGTTGATCCGCCTTATGTAGCGGTCAGACTCGACTCGGAGGAAACCATCAACTATATCCTGCAACAATTACCACGTGGTTAGGAAAAATATGTCCTTTGCTATTTTCTTTAGATAGTTATATAATCTTATATACAAGATATAGTTTGTGAATAAAAACACAAATACAAGATATTGATTAAAGTGCAGTTAAGGCGCCATTTATGGCTTAATAGGGAATTCGGTTAAAATCCGGAACTGTACCCGCAACTGTGAATGCTGATGAAATAAGTAATCCACTGTGAAGAGACTTCATGGGAAGGGCTTAGAGTAAAGGGAAGCATGAGTCAGGAGACCTGCCTTATCGAGCAATCGTTTTGCCTTTATCGGGAGCAATGAAGGTGGATAGTAGCAGCAAATGAAGAGTATATTCATTTTTATGCAAATCCAATCCCATTGCCTGAAGATAGAGGTGATGGGATTTTTTATTTGGGAGGCGTATTGATATGAGTAAGGTGTGTATAGAAAAAACGTTGGCGGAAACTCAGTCTGTTGAGGAATTATTGAGCTCATTTAATGAAATTGTTCATTTGACGAATCCTGAATTAGTCAATGAGAATGCAAATATGAATGCGTCTACTCCAATGGGGCAGATGGGGAAATTCGCCAGTGAGTCTGCACGCTTTTTTGCGAGAGAAAACCTATTATCTGAGGAAGTAAAAAAGGCAATTGAAGCTAATTTGCTTTATCCGCATGATTTGGATTTTATGCCGACCGGGACAACAACCTGCTGTCAAATTCCGCTTGGACAAATGCTTACGAAGGGATTTGACACCGGTCATGGAAGCATGCGTCCGCCTAAGGATATATCAAGTGCAATGGCGCTGGCCTCTATCATATTGCAAGCAAACCAAAATATGCAGCATGGCGGTCAGTCATTCCCGATGTTTGATGCTGATCTTGCTCCATTTGTCCGTAAAACCTATGAGAAGCATGTAAAGCGCTTAGAAGCCTATCCAAGTGATTGGAGCAAAGAAACGATAGAGCAAATCGCTTGGGAGGAAACGGAGAATACCGTATATCAAGCTTGTGAAGCCTTCGTACATAATTGCAATTCCATGCATTCACGCGGGGGCGGACAGGTGCCGTTTGTGTCTGTGAACTATGGAACAGATACAACGAAAGAAGGGCGGATGCTTATTAAAAATCTTTTGCTGGCAACAAAAGCCGGGCTTGGCAATGGGGAAACACCAATCTTCCCAATTCAAATCTTTAAAGTGAAGGAAGGGGTTAACTTCAATGAGAATGACCCTAACTATGACCTTTACTTATTGGCCCTGGAAACGACTGCTGAACGTTTATTCCCGAATTTCAGCTTCATTGACAGCCCGTTTAATAAGCAATATTATGATGGCACACATGAATCAGAGGTAGCCTATATGGGATGCCGTACAAGGGTGATGGGCAATAGACATGGTGTTGAGAACAGTATTGGGCGTGGCAATCTTTCCTTCACATCCATTAACTTAGTTAAGCTGGCGCTCCTGTCCAATACGCTAGAGGATTTCTATCGTCGACTAGATGACATGTGCGATCTTGCCATAGTTCAGCTTTATGAGCGTTATCTATACCAAGCTGCGAAACAAGTGCGTCACTTCCCATTCCTGTATACACAAGGAGTTTGGAAAGGAGCAGAAGAATTAAACGAGGATGATCAGCTTAAGGAAATCCTGAAACAAGGTTCACTCGCGTTCGGATTCATCGGGCTTGCAGAATGTGTGAAAGCCTTGACTGGTTTCCATCATGGTGAAAGTGAAGAATCCTACGAGCTTGCCCTTGATATTATCCGCTTCATGAGGGAGAAGGCGGATAAGGCAGCAGAGACCTATGATTTGAATTATTCCTTAATTGCAACGCCAGCAGAGGGACTTAGCGGAAAATTCGTGAAGAAAGACCGTCTTGAATTCGGCAGTATAAAAGATATTACAGACCGTGAATATTACACAAATTCATTCCATATTCCAGTCCATTTTCCAATCAAGTCACTCGATAAGATCCGTAAGGAAGCGCCATTCCATGCTTACTGTAATGGCGGACATATCACCTATGTGGAAATTGACGGGGACCCTAAGAATAATTTGAAGGCACTCGACCAAATTATTCGTGCGATGGCTCATTACAAAATCGGTTATGGTTCTATTAACCATCCAGTTGACCGTTGCTTAAAATGCAATTATAAAGGGTATATTCAGGATACTTGCCCTCATTGCGGCAATGAGAACGAAGAGGATATTGAACGGATTAGAAGAATCACCGGTTACTTGGTAGGGGATATGAGTAAATGGAACCCGGCTAAACGTGCAGAAGAAAGAAACAGAGTGAAGCACGGATGATGAAGGTGATGAATATCATCCATGACAGCATTGTGGATGGGGAAGGCTTGAGAACAGTTGTGTTTTTTGCGGGCTGCCTTCATTTCTGTAAGGGATGTCATAATCCCTCAAGCTGGAATCGGGAGAATGGTCGAGACATGACCATTGATGATATCTATGAGGAGGTTATGTCCAATCCTCTGACAGATGTTACATTCTCAGGGGGAGAGCCTTTTATGCAGGCCGATGAACTTCAATATCTGGTCATGAGGCTGAAGGAGTCGGGCAAGAACATTTGGATATACAGCGGCTATACACATGACGAACTCCTCACCCATCCCAATCCTGCCTGCCAGAATGTTCTTAAATATTGTGACGTATTGGTTGACGGCAGGTTTGAACTGGAGAAAAGGGATCCGAAGCTGCTGTTTAGAGGAAGCTCTAATCAGCGAATCATTCATTTGCAGTCTGTCTGATGAAGCGAAAAAGACACCCGTTTTGGGTGTCTTTTTCGTTTTGAAAGCATCCTTTACCAGCGGTGAGCCTTTGCGTTACTTCTCAAAATGATATTGGTCTGAGACATCATCGTATGTCCGTTGACCTGTGACTTTGAGCGCTTCCTTCTTGTCCAGTTATGGTGAAAAAGGGAAGAGTGCGAATCTAATTCGTTTCTGTAACTCAAGTCTAATCACCTCGTCAGTTGGATACGTTCTTGGCTCACACCCCGTATGAGGGAGCAGCCTTTTTTAGTATGTCTCTATATGTCATTGTTCATGCATGGGAATCATACAAAGGTACTGTTTTGGGAAAAAGAGGGATTTTTATGGTGAGAATAGGGAATAAAGTGCTTTAATTAATAGAGAGATTGCCTTATGATAAAACGAAGGAAAAATGTTACAATTATTTTATTGTTGTTACAAAGATATTATTTTGAACAGAAATTTTATTTATAACGAATTATTGGCATGATTCTTTCAAGGAGGCTGCAATTAAGTTGTTTAAAGAGATTTCCATTTCCCGTACTTCATGTATAGGAAACTCCCCGATATATCAATCAACCATTCAATCAGACGGCAGAGTATTTTGGAACGGTGAGAAGAATGTATCTTTTTTAGGAGAACATAAATTTACGATCAGCAGCCCGCGCTTGAAGAAATTAGAGGATTTATTACTATCATTTGATTATAAGAATTTTACTTATCACTCATCGAGGGAAATTATCCCTGATAGTCCTACATGTGTTACACGTGTTGTCTTTAAGCACGGGGAGACAAAAACGGTTGTTCATGATTTGGGTGATGTGGATGGTATGATAGAAAATAAAAAGCATACCTTAAAAAAGCTTGAACGCTTTGAGCGGGATCTTGAGAGAATTGCTGGATTAAAGACCCTAATCAAGCAGCCATTATATTTGTATCATTTCAAGAACAAGCACATGGAGAATGTGGAATATGTATTATCCTCTCCAAGCCAGGAAGAAGCCTTCAAGCTGATTGACGCTACTTATGTTCAATGCAAAAATTGGGAAATAGAAAAACTCGGACGTGATTCTACCCATCATTTGCACCCATATATCGTTATGCAAAAAGATGATTAAGCATACTAATTTTGAAAGAAGGATGAATTTCCAAAAGAGAAATTCATCCTTTTTTATAAAAAAGACCTTTTTCATGTCTTTAGGGCTTGCGGAGCAGGGAATTCAGGAGTACAATTATTTTTATTAACTATTCTGACAATTTGAAGGAGACATCATATGGATACGCAAATCTCAATCATTCATGCAAGAACAAAAAAACAAAAACCTAATCCAGAGGCACTAGGGTTCGGAAGAATCTTCACGGATCACATGTTTATTATGGATTATGATGAAGAACTAGGTGGCTGGCATGATCCGCGCATCATCCCATATCAACCCATCACGCTTGATCCTTCCTGCATGACCTTTCATTATGGCCAAACTGTCTTTGAAGGGTTGAAGGCATATCGGACAAAGAATGGACGAATTCTTTTGTTCAGACCGGAGAAGAATTTTGAGCGGATGAATAAATCAAATGATCGTCTGTGTATCCCATCTATTGATGAGTCCTTTATGCTTGAAGCGCTTCAGACATTGATTGAGGTTGACAGGGATTGGGTTCCAGATGCTGAAGGCACGTCCCTGTACATACGTCCTTTTATTATATCAACAGAGACTTATTTAGGGGTATCCCCATCAAAGCATTACCGCTTCATGATTATTCTTTCTCCGGTTGGTGCTTATTATAAGGACGGCATAAATCCAGTGCGAATCGGCGTTGAAAAGGAATATGTCCGCTCCGTTAAAGGCGGAACAGGTATGGCGAAGACAGGCGGCAACTATTCTGCCTCGTTGAAGGCGCAGGAAGTCGCTGAAGAGCTTGGCTGCTCTCAAGTTCTTTGGCTTGATGGGATTGAGAAGAAATACATTGAGGAAGTCGGCAGTATGAATGTATTCTTCAAGATCAATGGCGAGATAGTGACTCCTGAATTAAATGGCAGCATTCTTGACGGGGTGACGCGTAATTCTATTATCCAGCTTTTGAAGCATTGGGGCATGCCTGTCATAGAGAAAAAAGTTTCCATGGAAGAGCTGATTCAGGCCCATCATGACGGCTTGCTGGAGGAAGCCTTTGGAACAGGCACAGCTGCGGTCGTTTCTCCGATTGGCGAACTGTTATGGGAAGGCGAGCTGCTTGAGATTAACGGAGGCCGGATAGGAGAAGTTTCTCAAAAGCTGTATGATACTTTGACTGGCATTCAAACTGGTAAAGTTGAAGACCCATTCAACTGGGTGATTGAAATTGGGGCGGCTTCTAAGTCACACGCAATCTAATAAGTACACTAGGGAAGAAAGCTTAGCTTTTCTTCCCTATCTTTTCGCCAATTCATTAAATAGTTTAATTATTAACATTATTGATTATTATATGATAAAATATATTTATCCTTTGGGAAAAATTTCATGAATGCGAGGGTCAATGGCTTGAATAATCAAGAGGTTATCCTGAATCAAATGGAAGAATGGCTTATACCGGTTATAAAAGGTTTGATATCTGAGCTGAATGAATTAAGGGAGCTGGGGATTACAGGCTCGCAATTTCACCTCCTAAGTAAGATTCAAAAGGAAAAAGTGACTAATGTGAAGAATTTAGCCGAAGAATTGGATGTGAAATCAAGTGCCATTACAGTGATGCTTGAGAGGCTTGTACAGAATGATCTTGTTTCGAGAGTTCAAGATGAGAAGGATCGCCGTTCAGTATTGGTGAGATTAACTGATGAAGGTGAGGAAGTCTTGAAAAAGGGCAAAATTCATTCGAAAGAGGTCCTGCTGAAATATGCCAGCTTGCTTGATGATGATGAACTAAGGGTTATTTACAGAGTGCTGAGAAAGTTAGCGGTTTATCAAACCGCTGAAAAGAAGTAGAAAGAAATCTATTTATATTATTTAGAAAAGAGGGAGAACCTTGTCCAAAAAACACAAAAGGGCTCCACTGTGGAGGCTGTTATTAAGATTCCTGTTCATAACATTCGGTGCCGTTCTTATGGCGGTATCGCTTGAATATTTCCTCGTTCCAAATAGCGTCGTTGATGGCGGGATAACCGGTATATCCATTATCCTCTCTGAATTGACGAAGGTTCAGCTTGGTATTTTCATCTTCGTGATTAACCTGCCGTTCTTATTTTTAGGGTATAAGCAAATCGGAAAAACATTTGCCTTTTCTACCGCATATGGAATCCTCGTGCTTTCTGTGAGTACGGCTCTTTTCCACCATGCGGAACCTTTTACAGATGAGAAAATCCTCGCTGTTCTATTTGGGGGCTTAATATTAGGTCTTGGCGTCGGGATTGTTATCCGTGCCGGGGGATCACTGGATGGAACTGAGATTGTTGCCATTCTTGTCTCAAAGAAATTGCGTCTGCCAGTCGGACAGATCATTATGTTTATTAACTTCTTTATCTTCCTAATTGCGGGATTTGTGTATGGCTGGGATTCTGCCATGTATTCTATGTTTACCTATTATATAGCCGCAAAGTTAATGGATATTGTTGTGGAGGGCTTGAACGAATCTCGTTCCGTTACCATTATCTCGAAGGAATTTGAAGAGATATCTCAGGCCATTCAGGATCGTCTTGGCAGGTCCACGACCTTTATTTATGCAAAAGGCGGATATTTGCATGAGGATACTCAAATGATTTACTGTGTACTGACAAGATTAGAGTTAACGAAACTGAAGGATATTGTTAATGATATTGATGAAAATGCCTTTATTGCTATTGAAAATGTAACGGATGTGATGGGCGGCAATTTCGAGAAGAAGAATATTCATTAATGTATATGACTATATAGTCTGAAAAAGATTCATAGGAAGGCAGATGCCTTTTTATGAATCTTTTTTCATAGGAAGATTATTTCACCAAAAAAGGGGGAATATCCGATTATTAGGAGGTAATATTGATGAAAGATAAACCTATAATCGGATTAACCAGTAATTTATATGAAATAGAAGGAATTGAAAGCACCATCATTTATTTACAGTATTCAGAGGCTGTGAAAAAGGCCGGAGGAATCCCTATTATCTTTCCACTAGGGAATGAGGAACTGGCCAAGACCTGGATTTCCATGGTCGATGGTGTCTTATTGACGGGCGGTATCGATATTCATCCGAAGTTTTACGGGGAGGAGCCGAGTGAAGATCTTGGCGTGACAGATGAGCGGCTCGATGAATCGGACTTTGCCATCATTAAGGAGGCAAGGAAGCATAAAAAGCCTCTCTTTGGCATTTGCCGAGGATCCCATTTAATCAATGTGGCTTTGGGCGGCACCTTACACCAGCATCTTGATGAAGAGGATCCAATTCGTAATCTCGATCACTTAACAGATGTTGAACGGCCTGTGACCGTCCATGAAGTAACCGTCGAAAAGGATACCCGTTTCTATGATATTTTGAAAAAAGATAAAGCAGAGGTAAACAGCTTCCATCACCAAGGAGTGAAAGAACTTGGCGGTGGGTTGCGATGCGCAGCTAAAGCGGAGGATGGCTTAATTGAGGCATTTGAAGGAAAAGCTGAGCCGATTATCGGCACTCAATTTCATCCAGAGGAACTGAGTGAGCATGATTTCAGTATGGAGAGATTACTGAAATATTTCGTGTCCATGTGTAAATAATAATAGATTTGCACGACAAAGCCGGGAGAGTACTCTGTACTCCCGGCCTATTCGTGCTCATCAAGGCATGTATATTCATAGTCTGTTAATCTTCTTTGACGAATCGTACAGATATGCTTTAGCGGCTTTGACTGATCTAGCAGATTAGGTAAATAGTGAGGAATCATTTCTCCTGTCCCTAAGTTATCAGAGTTTAACAGCCAAGAGATCTTTTTCCAATCGAGAATCCCTTCTGATGTCTTTCTCGGCGTTTCATAGGTAAAGTCATTCGGCATTTCTGCTAAATAAACATATAGCCCTCCATGAACCTCCTTGTCTGAATTCCATGTGACGATACCCTTAAATGCAATTTCATTTGCTGATAAAACAATTCCTGTTTCCTCTTCAACTTCTCTAATCGCACAATCAAGCGGTAGTTCGTTTTCCCTCTTTTTCCCTCCAACCCCGTTCCAAAGACCTTGCACAGGTGCATAATCCCTGTTCAGCATCAAGATTTCGTCCTTCCTTCTCAAGAAACATACTACTTGTTTGTACATGAAATATCCCCTTCGTTTACAAATATACGTATTGATCGGATTGAACTAAATGGAAGTCTCCATGAAAATATAGTAAATTAAAGAGGAAGATATTATCAAACAGGAGACTAGAACTTTATGCATAATGAAGCTAAGAAAGTGAAAGATTCTTTAACGTATTTAACTGATTTGATCCTGCCTGCTGACACGAATCATTATGGGACCGTGTTTGGTGGTAAGGTAATGGCTTATGTCGATAAAATAGCCGGTATTGCGGCGATGAGACATTGCCGGAAGCCCGTTGTAACGGCATCAGGAGATTCGCTTGATTTTCATGCTCCCATTAAGTCAGGAGAAGCCATTAATCTTGAGGCTTTTGTCACATGGGCTCATAAAACATCAATGGTCGTTTATGTGAGGGTGGAAGGAGAGAATTTGATGACAGGAGAGCGCAGACTCACTTCAGAAGCCTATTTAACGATGATTGCAGTCGATGAAGATGGGAGACCATCACCTGTACCAGCTGTCATTCCAGAAACAGATCAGGAAATCAAATTGTATAAACGTGCCGAAGAACGGTATTTTGAACGGAAAAATCAACTAAAATAGACAGGTTTGCTTCTAATATGGGCTCTTTCATCATACATGTTAGTAATGAATGATGAGGGGGATTCGCTATGCAAGGAGAAGAAAAATTGATCAAAGCCTTGTACTTATGCGGGGAAGACTGCAGCAGTACAGCCATAGAAGCATTTGCCGCAGCCAATGCAGGTGAAATAGAGCTTGCCCATAAGAAATTGAAGGAGGCGGATGACTCGTATAATTGTGGACGAGCCATCCAATTATCCATCATCAAGGATACAGATGGAAAGGGATACCGTGAAAAGGTTCTTGCTGAAAATTATTTGCTGCTTGCTATGAACATGAATAATATGGTACGGGAATATGTGAGAAGCCTATGATTTAGGATGCGCCGAATTAGATTTCAACTGCTCCATTGCCAATCTCGTTAATTCCTTCACCATTCCGCCTCCTAAGGCGCCTCCAATCCTGCCGGCATTTTCAGCCGTAATCTTCCCGTTGTAGCCATGTGACAGCGGGATGTTTTTTTCTTTTGCCACTTCATATTTTGCTTGATTAGGATCATCTGTATGGGCAATTTTTGCTTTTAGCCGGTCAAGTGCCTCTCTTGATTCAGGGACCATGATTTTCGTTTTTCTTCCCATTTATTCATCCCTCCTTTTAATGACTAAGGTATCCAGAAAGCGCTAAATTAGTCTTGTCTGGTATAATGAATCATGTCGTGTTATGAACAGAAGAGAGAAATTATAGGGGGATTAAGAGATAGATGAAATTAGTATCATGGAACGTGAATGGTTTAAGAGCGTGTGTGGGGAAAGGGTTTTTAGATGTTTTCGAAACCCTTGATGCAGACGTATTCTGTGTTCAGGAAACGAAGCTGCAGGAGGGGCAAATCACCCTTGAGCTTGAAGGGTATCATCAATATTGGAATTATGCCGTGAAGAAAGGGTATTCCGGTACGGCTGTCTTCACAAAGGAAGAGCCAATATCTGTCTCGTACGGCATTGGCAGGGATGAATATGATGTAGAGGGCAGAGCCATTACAGTCGAATTCAAAGACTATTACCTAGTGAATGTCTATACGCCGAATTCACAGCGTGATCTAGCAAGACTAGGCTACCGACTTGCCTGGGAGAAGCTCTTGAAGGAGTATTTAGTAGGTCTTGGCGAGAAGAAGCCGGTTATCCTAACGGGTGATTTAAACGTCGCACATTCGGAAATTGATTTGAAGAATGCGAAATCCAATCGTGGAAATTCAGGATTTACGGATGAAGAAAGACAAAAGATGACGGAGCTGCTTGAAGCAGGCTTTGTGGATTCTTTCCGCCATCTGTATCCACAGTTGACGGACCATTATACATGGTGGTCATACATGAGCCGTGTTCGTGAACGCAATATCGGGTGGAGAATCGACTACTTCATCGTCCAAAGCTCCATTGCTGACAAGATTACAGAAGCAAGAATTCATTCTGATATCATGGGAAGCGACCATTGCCCTATTTCTTTAGAGATAGATTTATCATAAAAGCTTGAGCCATTTCATTTTACTGAAATGGCTTTTTTTAATAATTGGCTGGGTTTTCATTTGCAGGAGAACACTCAGTTCATGACAGCAATTTTTGCATCGCTTGCATAACATTTTTTTAGTCTCCAACAGTCATCAACATTATTCCATGCTTGTTCTGTAGACCCAATCCTAATCTGATTTTGTCCACAGTCTAAAGCCGCTTTCAGAGGAAAGTGGCTGCTGTTGTTTCAAGTTATCTAATGCCCGGGAGGAACGTCCGCCTCAGGTACCGCCGGTGCTTTCGGCTGATGGGCAGGCACTTTAATAAGAATGACAGCCCCAATGACAAAGAGGATGATGAGACTGAATACACCCATATTCGTTTGACCGGTCAATTGTGTCGTCACACCCATTAGGAATGGACCAGTAATAGCGGCAAACTTCCCGAAAATATTATAGAAGCCAAAAAACTCATTGGAGGATTCCTTCGGTACTAGTTTGGCAAAATAGGAGCGGCTAAGCGCCTGTATGCCACCCTGTGATGTGCCGACAAGTAAGGCTAAGATCCAGAAATCCAAGGCTGAATCCATAAAGAAGGCATAGATGCAGATGAATGTATAGATGATAATGCCGAATAAAATCATTATTTTCTCATTGTATTTTCCTGCCAGCCAGCCATAAAGAATTGAAAAAGGCGCGGCCACAACCTGGGTGACAAACAGGACAATCAGAAGGGTGGTTGAGCTTAACCCCATATCTGATCCATAGGCTGTGGACATCGTTAAGATGGTATGGACTCCGTCTATGTAGAAGAAATAGGCAAGCAGAAATAAAAACAAGCTTTTATATGATTGAATATTTTTAAACGTCAAGTACAGGCGTTTGAAACTCGTTCGGACAGGGCTTGGCACTGGGTCAATATAATAGACCTGCTCGATGTTCTTAAGAAAAGGTATCGTGAACAATCCCCACCATAAGGCAGTTATGAAGAAAGCTGCCTGCATGGCAACGGTCAATGAAAGAGGAATCAACTCCATTTGCGCAGACATAATGAGTCCAATACCAATAATAAAAGGAATCGTACTCCCGATATAGCCGGTTGCATACCCATATGCAGATGTTCGGCTCATCCGCTCCTCTGACGTAACATCCACTAAAAAGGCATCATAAAAGATGTTGGCTCCAGCAAAGCCAATGGCCGTTAAGACAAAGCAAATCAATAAGAAAATCCACTGGTCAAATGGTACGAATGCCAGAAGCATCGTAAAGAGAATACCTAATAGAAAGAAGAATGTAAAAAAGCGTTTCTTGAAGCCTTTGAAATCAGCGATGGTTCCAAGCAATGGAGCGAGAATAGAGACAAGGAGAGTGGCAATGGAATTGGCATATCCCCAATAAGCCGTTGAAGTGGAGGCGGCCAGACCAGCCTCCGATGCGGAGGCTTTAAAATAGAGCGGAAAGATAGCTGTCACGACAACAATCGAATAGGCGGAATTGGCCCAGTCATACATCGCCCAGCTTTTCTCCCGCTTCGTTAATTTCTTCATCAGATTCACTCCCTTAATCATTGGTTAAAAGCGCTTGTATGACATGTCCGTCGGTTTTGCCAAGATTTAAGCCAAGTAAGGCGGCAAGCGTAGGACCGATGTCAACTAAATTCATGGAAGAAACTGTTACACCTTGCTTGATTCCTTTTCCTGCTGCCATAAAAATAGTATGGTAGTGATCCTTTTTTGGCGAATAGCCATGGGTAGCCAATGTATGCTTCTTTTGCTGATCATGCTGATGAATCGGATTGAGGAAATCTCCGATGGCATCATCGAGAAAATAGAAGCCGCGTCTTGCCTCCAGCATAAAGGCACAATTAGGGTCAGCACCCATTGCCTCCGCCTCCTGTCCGGTTAGCACTTCTTCAATCCCATTTGCTGGATTTTGCTGCAATGAATAAAGAAAGGCTTTAACGTGGTCATATAAGGCTTTGTCATTCTTGTCATTCATATAAATATATGCTGAGCCGTCACATGATTTGCCGTATACCTTCCACTTTGTAATCTGGCCGCGTTTATTCACGTTAAGCCAGCCATTTTCCCTCAGAAGTACATTCATATGAATCGCTTTGTTTTCATCTAGTGCGCTATGGTCTCCAAGGACAATAATGGTTGTTTCCTCAAAAAGACTCTTCCGCTTTAAGGCATCCATTATCTTGCCTAGCTTGATATCGAGTCGTTTAATCGCATCTATTGCTTCCGCTGAGGAAAAGCCATGATAATGCCGCATAGAGTCTAAATCAGTGAAGTGAACCATCATCAAGGCAGGCTCGTATGTTTCAATTGTATGGACGGCTGATGCGAGTACGAAATCATCCAGCTCAGGCTGATTCAGTCCATTTCGTAACTGACCAAACCGTTTATTCAGCTCCCATTGATAGGCGGGAGTTCCGCTGAACAAAGAGACAAGCAGCTGGTTTTGCCACCAACGATTTGGAAATATCTCAGGTAAATTATAATCGATACCGGCGCGGCCTGTTACTGGCCAAAGCAGCGCAGCTGTTTTCATGTTTGCCTTTTGCGCTTCATCGTAAAGGGTCGTACCCCTCACTTTCCTACGGTACCAGTTCCAATCAGGAGAATGGCGACCGGGCTGAATGAGCGTATTATTGATAATTCCATGATTCTTTGGATATCTGCCTGTCACAATGGTTGTATGGCAGGGATAAGTTAAAGAAGGATAGATGGTTTGTACCTTTGGAGCGATAGACCCCCTGTCCAGTATGTCCTTGAAATGAGGAAGATGGCATAAATAGGGATAATCCAGAGCTGACAAGCAATCAAAGGATAGAACAAGCAATCGGTTCGTTTTTCGGTTCATTATAATCTCTCCATTGTCGTAAACGTTCTGTATTTCTATTTTACTATGACTGGAAAGAGTTGTCTGACAAAAGTTTGATTTTTACAAATAATTAATCTTGCGCAAAATATTAGGCAACTAAAGCATAAATGTTATATACTAAATTCAAATAGTATGGCACAATTAAGAAGGAGAGACGTTTATTTGTGCGTTTATCCCTTTAAATTGACAAGGTTCATACATAGAATATGTTATTAAGCCAGAAAGGAGATGAACATAAATTTGGAGAAAAGAGAAGTCGTTTATGTTGTCTCTGATTCCGTTGGAGAAACAGCAGAATTTGTGGTAAAAGCCGTTTCAACGCAATTCAATGGGGGTCATGTGGATATCAGGAGAAACTCATTCGTTCAAAGCGAAGAGGATATTGATGAGATTATTAACATGGCAAGACAGCAGAAATCAATAATTGCTTATACGATTGTTATCCCATCCTTAAAGGAATACCTGGACCGCCGGGCAGCCTTGGAGAATATCCGGGCCGTTGATTTGCTATACCCATTAATGAATGCCTTTGAAGAGAAATTTCATAAGGAGGCAACCCATCGCTCAGGCTTGATGAGACAGCTTGATGATGATTACTTCCGCAAGGTTGAAGCGGTTGAATTTGCCGTTAAATATGATGATGGAAGAGACCCTAGAGGTGTATTGAATGCCGATATTGTATTAATTGGTGTATCAAGAACCTCCAAGACACCTCTTTCCATGTATCTAGCCCATAAGAGATACAAAGTAGCCAATGTTCCCCTTGTACCTGAGGTAACTCCGCCGGAGGAACTATTTAAGATCAAAAAAAGTAAATGCTTCGGGCTTATTATTACGCCGGACAAGCTCAATGCCATTCGGAAAGAGCGGCTTAAATCTTTAGGGCTTACCTCTCAGGCCAGTTATGCAAGTTATGAGAGAATTCTTGAGGAGCTGGATTATGCCGAGAAAATAATGAAAAGGGTCGGCTGCCCTGTTATTAATGTGTCTAATAAAGCTGTTGAAGAAACAGCCAGCGTCATACTTGATATTTTAAAAAGTGAAAGGAGTTACAAATAATGACCAAATTCGTCTATCTATTCAATGAAGGAAACAGCACTATGAAGGAATTGCTTGGAGGCAAGGGTGCCAACCTGGCAGAAATGACGAACATTGGATTACCCGTACCGTTCGGGTTCACCATCAGCACGGAGGCTTGTAACTCCTATTATGAAAATGATAAAACGATTTCTTCTGAGGTTAAGACACAAATCTTAAAGGCTCTCTCTGAATTAGAGAGCATAACAGGCAAGAAATTAGGCGATCCAGCGAACCCGCTCCTTGTATCCGTTCGTTCTGGGGCTGTTTTTTCCATGCCGGGAATGATGGATACCATTTTGAATTTGGGCATGAATGCGGAAACGGTCGTCGGGATGGCCAAGCTGACGAATAATCCTCGCTTTGCTTATGATTCTTACCGCCGCTTCATTCAAATGTTCTCTGATGTTGTTTTAGGCGTTGATACTTTTTATTTTGAACAATATTTGGAGGAAACACGAGAAGAGAAAGGCTATAAGCATGATCCTGAAATGACAGCAGAGGATTGGATGGGAATCATTGAAGGCTACAAAAAAATCGTGCAAAAGCATACGAAGCAGGCCTTCCCGGAAGATCCCGAACAGCAATTATTCCTGGCTGTTAATGCTGTATTCGATTCTTGGAATAATCAGCGGGCGAAAGTGTATAGACGTTTAAACAAGATTCCTGATCATTTGGGGACTGCTGTTAATATTCAAAGTATGGTCTTTGGAAACATGGGCGAAGATTCCGGCACAGGTGTCGCCTTCACACGGAACCCTTCTACAGGTGAGCATATCTTATATGGAGAATATTTAATCAATGCCCAAGGGGAGGATGTCGTGGCAGGAATACGGACACCTGAACCCATTCAGGCATTGGAAAAGGATATGCCGGCAGTGTTCAAGCAATTTACTGATACATGTAAAAAGCTGGAGAGTCATTATTTGGACATGCAGGATATTGAATTTACGGTTGAACGCGGGAACTTATTCATTTTGCAGACAAGAAATGGGAAGCGAACTGCGCAAGCAGCCATCCGCATCGCAGTTGAAATGGAACAAGAAGGAATCATCGATAAAGAGACCGCTCTTTTGCGTGTCGATCCAGAACAGCTTGATCAGCTGCTTCACCGCCGCATAGATGATACCCACGTGCGAAAGCAGCTGGCTAAAGGTCTTCCAGCATCTCCAGGCGCGGCTACTGGTCAGGTTGTCTTTGATGCAGATGAAGCAGAACTGTTGGCTTCAGAGGGAGTGAAGGTCATTCTCGTCCGTCCGGAAACAACACCAGATGATATTCACGGAATAGTCGCATCTCAGGCGATCGTTACTAGCAGGGGCGGGATGACAAGTCATGCAGCCGTTGTTGCCCGTGGGATGGGAAAAGCCTGCATTTGCGGCTGTGATGCATTGAAGATTGATTTGAAAGAGAAGCAGTTCAAGGTTGGCGAGGTAGTCGTTAAACATAGAGAGACCATTACGATTGACGGTTCAACTGGGGAAATCATGCTTGGTGAAATACCGATGATTGAGCCTGAACTCTCCGAGGAATTTAAGACCTTATTAAAATGGGCTGATGAATTGAGAGACCTTGGTGTCAGAGCCAATGCTGATAATCCAGAAGATGCAAGAAAGGCACTTGAGTTCGGAGCGGGCGGTATCGGTCTTTGCCGGACGGAGCATATGTTTATGGATGCAAAAAGGGTTCCTTTTGTCCAAAGCATGATCTTGGCAGAAACCTTGCCTGAGCGGGAGGAAGCTCTGAGCCATCTCCTTCCGATGCAGCAGGAGGATTTTGAAGGGATATTTGAGGCAATGGAGGGAAATCCGGTGACGATTCGTCTGCTTGACCCTCCTCTGCATGAGTTCTTGCCGGACAAGGAAGAATTGCTGGTCGATGTGACAAAGCTGCAAATCATAGAACCTGATAGCTCAGAACTAGCAGAGAAAGAAGCATTATTAAAGAAAGTCCGCCAATTGGATGAGTTTAATCCAATGCTAGGTCATAGGGGCTGCCGTTTAGGAATGATTCATCCTGAAATCTATGGTATGCAAGCAAAAGCCATATTCTATGCCGTTGCATCCATCATGAAGAAGGGACTCCCTGTACAACCAGAAATCATGATTCCGCTTGTCGGACATGTGAATGAGCTTAGACAAATGAGACAGCTCGTCATTGATACGGCACAGGAGGTTGAAAAGGAAACAGGTCTTACATTCACTTATACGGTTGGAACCATGATTGAGATTCCGCGTGCGGCTTTAACAGCGGATGAAATTGCGGAGGAAGCAGATTTCTTCTCATTCGGTACAAATGATTTAACACAGACGACCTTTGGTTACAGCCGTGACGATGCGGAGGGGAAATTCCTGCAGACTTATATAGAAGAAAAGGTATTGCCTGATAACCCATTTGCGGTCCTTGATCAAAACGGGGTTGGCAAATTGGTAGAACTAGGTGTCCAATTAGGAAGAAAGGCAAAACCGGAGCTGAAAACTGGTATTTGTGGTGAACACGGAGGAGAGAAGCTTTCCATTGATTTCTGCTACAGGACAGGGCTTGATTATGTGAGCTGCTCACCATACCGTGTACCGCTTGCGAGACTGGCAGCGGCACAGGCGACTATCCGAAATCAACAATCAAAAGAAGCTGTAACGAATTAATGGCTTGAACATGAAAAGCCCTGCAAGGTACATTCCTTGCAGGGCTTTTTTGCAGATGAATGATGGAAGAAGAAAAACGAGACAAAATACTTGAAAGTCAAAGAAGGTCAGAGTATAATGAAGTCAAAGGTCAAATATAGTCAAAGTCAAACTCGGTATTAATCAGACAAACTAAGACCTTTCACTAAAACAAAAGATGAAATGAATAAAATGAAACGTAATGGAGGAGGAGTCACATATGTTATGTGAAAAATGCCAAAAAAATCAAGCAACTGTTCAAATGCAGCTCCGTATTAATGGTCATCAGGAAAATCACCATTTGTGCTCTTCTTGCTATAAAGAAGAACGACAAAAGCTGGGAACAAAGATGAATGGATTAAATATGAATGCGATGAATCCATTTTCCTTCAACCCATTTTCAAATGATTTCAATCAAGGCGGCTTTCAAATGCCTGGTCAGGAACAGCGAGCACAAGAACCGCCTCAAACCGTTCAAGGCGGCAGAGGAGGGGGATTGCTTGACCAATATGGCCGTAATCTGACACAGAATGCTAAAGCAGGTCTCATTGACCCAGTCATTGGCCGTGATAAAGAAGTAAAGCGTGTCATTGAGATCTTAAATAGACGTACGAAAAATAACCCCGTACTAATTGGTGAGCCTGGTGTAGGTAAAACAGCCATTGCCGAGGGATTGGCACTGAAGATTGCAGAGGGCAATGTGCCGGCAAAATTGAAAACGAAGGAAGTTTATTTGTTGGATGTTGCCTCACTCGTCTCCAATACAGGAATCCGCGGACAATTTGAAGAGAGAATGAAACAGCTGATTTCCGAGCTTCAATCACGAAAGAACATCATCTTATTCATTGATGAAATTCACCAGCTTGTCGGGGCTGGGTCAGCCGAAGGATCCATGGATGCAGGAAATATTCTGAAACCGGCATTGGCCCGCGGTGAAATGCAGCTTGTCGGTGCGACAACATTGAATGAGTATCGTCAAATCGAGAAAGACGGAGCATTAGAGCGTCGTTTCCAGCCTGTGCAGGTTGATGAGCCTACTACCGAGGAAGCGCTTCGCATTCTCAAAGGATTAAAGGAACGGTATGAATCCTATCATCATGTGGAATACAAGGACGATGCCCTAGTGGCAGCGGTAGAGCTTTCCCATCGCTATATCCAGGATCGTTTCCTTCCAGATAAGGCCATTGACTTGATGGATGAAGCCGGTTCAAGATTGAACTTGACTATCGAGGGTGTCGAGGAAGAAACCGCTCAAAAACGTTTGGCTGAAATTCACAAAGAGAAAGAAGAGGCACTTCGAAATGAAGCCTATGAACAAGCAGCTAAACTTCGTGATGAAGAAGAAAAATTAGAAAAAATGCTCCAAGATGGGACTGGAGAAAAACCGGTCGTTACCGTCGATCATATCCAAAGTATTATCGAAGAGAAGACCGGTATCCCAGTCGGCAAGCTTCAAGAGGATGAAGCCAAGCGCATGAACAATCTTGAAGCCGAGCTTAAAAAGAAGGTCATTGGTCAAAAAGAAGCCGTCGAGAAAGTGGCAAAAGCCGTCCGCCGCAGCCGTGCAGGCTTGAAAGCAAAGAACAGACCAATCGGCTCCTTCTTATTCGTAGGACCAACTGGCGTAGGTAAAACCGAGCTTTCTAAAGCATTGGCAGAGGAACTCTTTGGTACAAAAGATTCAATGATACGCCTCGATATGAGTGAATATATGGAAAAACACAGCGTGTCTAAATTGATTGGTTCTCCTCCAGGCTATGTCGGCCACGAAGAAGCCGGTCAATTAACTGAGAAGGTACGTCGTAAACCATATAGCATCATCCTCTTAGATGAAATTGAAAAAGCTCATCCAGATGTGATGCATATGTTCCTGCAAATCCTTGAGGACGGCCGTTTAACAGACAGTCAAGGACATACCGTTAACTTTAAAGATACTGTAATCATCATGACCAGCAATGCCGGCGTGATGGATAAAGTGAATAAAGTAGGATTTGAGGCAGATTCCGTACAGGAGGAAGTCAATATTCTGCAGCAGCTTAGCCAATACTTTAAGCCTGAGTTCTTAAACAGGCTCGACAATATCATTCAGTTCGAGTCCTTAAGTAAAGAAGACTTACTTCAAATCGTCGATCTTATGCTTGATGAGCTTGACGGAATGCTCAAAGAGGAAGGATTAACACTTGAAGTGACAGATGAAGTGAAAGCGAAATTGGCTGAATTGGGATATAATCCAGCATTCGGTGCCCGTCCATTGCGCAGAGTAATCCAAGAAAGATTGGAAGATGCCATTGCAGATTCTATCTTTGACCACCCTGAGGTTAAAGCCTTCAAGGCGGTACTTGAGGATGATACAATCAAAATCATGAAAGCTTAATAAAGAGAATTAACCCCTTGCCATAGAATGGCAAGGGGTTTTTTATGTATTGGGATGTAGATATTTGTCGAAATAAAAATGAAATAAATGAAAGGATTTGGTAATGTTGTCACGAATTTGTAATATGTAAGAAATACAGAAAGAGGAAGGGAGAAACAATGAAGAAGCTAATCGCCGTTATGGCAGCTGGCATGTTAACGATGTCAGCTGCAGGGGGGACTTATGCGGCAGGTTTTGGGAAATCATCACTTGACCGGTCAGTCCAAGCAAATTTAGAATTGCCGCAGAAGAAAACGGGGCAAAAACATGAGGAGTATTTGCAGGAGGACACACTCATTGTTAAATACTCGGGAAAGATCAGTCACTTATACCGGGCAAAGGATGTCTCTTTTAAAAAGGATTATAGCGCGCTTGGCTACAGTGTCATTAAATTCAAAAAAACAAGTGCAGCACGTGAAGCTCTTGCCAAACTAAGCAAGGCTGGGAATGTGCAGTCTGTCAGTCCAGGAGTGAAATTCAAATTATCATCGGTCAAGACAGACCCAAAAGTGAGCAAGCAGTACTTCAACAAATTATTAAACCTGCCGGCTGCTCAGAAATTAGCCGGTAAGAATAAAGTATCTGTTGCAGTTATTGATACTGGGATAGATAAAAACCAT
Source organism: Pradoshia sp. (assembly GCF_051873915.1). NCBI lineage: Bacteria > Bacillati > Bacillota > Bacilli > Caryophanales > Bacillaceae > Pradoshia > Pradoshia sp. The sequence continues at coordinate 7,596 of NZ_JBJEFJ010000112.1, read as the reverse complement.
CCTGAATTAAAGAACAAGATTAAATCAAGCTATAATGCCATCAATCCAATTAATGCGCCTATGGCTGATAACCATGGGACACATGTTGCAGGGATTATTGCAGGGGAGAAGAATAACGGGGTTGGGGGATACGGCATTAATCCACAGTCCGATCTTATTTCCATTGATGTCTTTAACCGTGATTTCTTTACGACGGATTATACGGTAGCTGAAGGAATCCTCCAAGCGATCAAAAAGAAAGTCAAGGTTATCAATATGAGTCTTGGTTCTTATTATAGCTCGCCAATCATGGAGGCCGCTGTAGAAAAGGCTCGGAAGGCTGGAATAGTCATGGTAGCGGCAGCAGGGAATGAAGGTGGGGATTATCCTCAATATCCGGCATCCTATGCAGGAGTTATTAGTGTTGGTGCTGTCGATAAGAATAAAACGTTGACCGAATACTCCTCTTATGGAGTTTCGACTGATTTAGTTGCACCTGGGGATAATATTTATGCTCCGACTTACTCACTCGAGAAGAAATCAACCTTTGAAGCATTGAGCGGAACATCTATGGCAACTCCAATGGTGACAGGAACAGTCTCACTTTTGTTATCAAAATATCCAAGCCTAAACGCTGCACAAGTCGAATATATTCTGAAGAAGACTGCCACAGATCTTGGCGCAAAAGGATTCGATGCCAAGTATGGGTATGGCATGGTCAACCCAGTAGCCGCATTGAAGTTTAAGAAAAAAGATATTCCTTCCCTTTCTGTTGAGGCATGGAATAAAGACACTATCCTGAAGAAGGCCAAAACCTTCAGCGGAGCAAAATACACGTCCAAACGGGTCTTTACAAAGCCATTAGATCAGCATTGGGTCAAGAAAACCGTTAAAAAAGGGGAAACCTATCAAATTAATCTAAAGGAATCAAAGGTTTTTGATTCCCAGCTGTATGTCAATGTTTATTCAAAGGATGGCAAAAAACAAAAGGTAAAGCTAATTAACGATGTAAAGGAAGGAAAGACAGAAGGCTATTATTTCACTGCTCCGTATGACGGGACACTGGCTATTGGGGTCAAGGATATCTCGGGCAACTATGATGTAAAAGGCAGCAAGCTGTCTGAGTATGAATTATCCGTTAAGAAAACAAGCCCTAAAGCGGATGAATCAACAATAGACACACCTATCGCAATTGGCAGCTTACCATACAGCACCAAAAATAAAGGTATGTATCTCCTCGGTAAAAACGGAGATGATGATTTCTACCAATTCACAACGGGGAATAAGCCTGAGATGATTAAGCTCGAGCTGGCTGCTCAGCCAGGAAGCGATGTCAGTATTCAAGTGTTTGCAGATTATAAAGATGAAGAAGAGGAATACGAGGACGGAGCAGAGACAGAAAACGGAACGGAAATGGATGAAGAGGAAGGCGAGTTTGATGGGGAGGATGGGAGCGAGCTCATTCTTGAAATCAATAACGGAGGCATTGGCGAAAGCGAATCAGATGTACTGGAAGCAGACCCGAATACAACCTACACAATTCAGGTATCCAATCGTTATGAATCAATGAGTTTTGATTTCTTTTTCATTATGTTCTCAGATTCTGGGGAGTATGAAGGATCCTCTTCTTTAATTCAAGGCACTGTTCCGCAAAATGCCGATCCATATGAGTTTAAGGTGACAAAGATTTCTATGCCGGCTGATGAAGATGGAATCACGAATATCTTTGAGTTCATTTCGGAGGAAGAATATGAGACTTCTCCTGATGATGGTCTCATAATTGATGTGCTTGATGAGATGGCAAAGCCATATAAACTGACAAACAAGCAATCAGGCTATCTCCAATCGAGGGGTGATACTGATTGGTATCGTTTCACTGCAACAAAGACAGGGGTCTATGCCTTTGATTTTGGCAAGGCTAATCATTTGGCACAGGCTTATCAAATCGGTAAATATCAGGATCAAGATACAGGTAAGAAACTGAGATATCTTGATATGATTGGATTTAACATTGATTTCCTATCTAGTAATCTCTCCAACAAGATGTATTTATCACTAGAGAAAGGTGAGACGTATTATTTAAATCTCACAATGGATGATTGGAACGGACGATACAGCGAAAAGCCGTACTCCTTTACATCCAAGTTCCTAGCGGCTCCTTCCGATAAATATGAGAATAATAATGACATTTCTAAAATCAAGAAGCTGCCGGCTCTGAAATTCCAAGGCGATTTCGGCAAAAATTTTGATGAAGAATTCTTCTATTACCAGCCGAAAACATCAGGTGCTTATACGATGACACTTGACCAATCAAGTCCGAAAACAAAGGGACTCCCAAAACAAATTAAAAGTCCTGTCGATGCCTATATTTTGATTTACGAAGATAAAAATAAGAACAAAAAACTGGACTATAAAGAACAGGAATCCCCGAATATCATTCCATTTGGAATGGGGTCTCAATACCTTGATAAGAACAAGACGTATTTCATCCATATTGCAGCTGACTACTACTACGTGCCGTTTAGCTTAATCCAATATACATTTGAGATGAAGCTGTTAAATCATAAGGATGAGGATGCTGGTTCTGTGATCAAAAAGAATGTTCCATCCAAGCCAATAAGCATGAAAAACACATCCTCCGGCAGATGGGAAAAATCAGGACGAATCAATATTTACAACCAGAAAAAGGCAGATGAGGATTGGTATAAGATTAATTTCAACAAGAATTTCGAAGGACAGATTCTTTTAGAGGGCGGTAAGGAGCTTGATGGTAAGATTGAAGTCTATCAAAAGGGCAAAAAGGTGGCGGGCTCTGATCGCTATGGCCAAAATGATACGGAAACCCTGCCAATCAAACTGAAAAAAGGCACCTATTATATTAAAGTCACAGATGCCTATGGAGCTGCCTCCATCACTCCATACACCTTAAAGGTGAAGAAAACAAAGTAGGGGACATTGCAGTGAGTAATAAGGGGCTAAATCTCTATGAGATTTAGCTCTTTATTTTGAAAAATATTGTAAAGGCAGTGAGATATGAATATATTCATCATCTTCTTTTCTCTTGTCGTTTCTGTATATGTGTCTGTTTTAATGCTGAAGAGAAACCATAAAAAATGGCGGGCATTATTGATTGCATTAGGAGTAAATACAGTATTATTAACAGCTATAACGTGGATTTTATTTATTTATAATGATGAAGCGAGATTGTTTGGTATCGGTCAAACAAATCTGTTGGAACTTATTTTTTCTATCCCTATTATTACGTGGGTAAACTTTCTAATTCTTGAATTGGTAAAGCAGAAAAGGATAGGCATGAAGAAGTAAATGAGCGTTTTTATATGCCTATTTTCACAGGAAACGAGTTTATCTATTTCTCTTTCTTAAGAGTGGGCCTTTTGATGTAGGATTAATTTCTAAAATTTGAAACTTTTTAAAAATTCATCCGTAAAATAAGGTAAGATTATAAAGAGGGAGGATGATGAGATGTTTGAATTTTTTAAGCGAATGAAGACGATTGTTAATTCAGAGCTGTATGCCTTGATTGAGAAGGCTGAAGATCCAATCAAAATGGCCGACCAATATTTAAGGGAAATGAAGGCAGAGATTGATGAGGCGGAACGGACAACCGCTAAAGTCATGGCTGAAGAGAAATTGGCTAAGAGAAAGGTCGAGGATCTTAAGACATTGATTGAGAAACGAAATACCCAAGCATTAGAAGCACTGAAGGAGGGGAAAGAAGAGCTTGCTAAGCAGGCTATTCAGCATAAGCTTGATCTTGGGGCAGAGCTTGCTTCCATGCAGAATCTCCAAAACCAAGCAACCCAAAATGTCCAATTGCTTCAAGAAAAGCTTCGGGAAATGTCGGCTGATTACCGTGAACTGCTGATTAAGCGAGATTCCTTGAAAACAAGGGCACTAGCTGCAAAAGCGCAAACCGCGATCAATCGTTCACTACAGACTGACACAAAGTCCTCTTCAAAGGAAGGCTTCTTGCGAATGGAAGAAAAGGTTCTAGAATACGAGGCTCTTGCAGAGGTAAGTGAGGAACTGAGAAATACCCAAGCTGATATTGACCGTGAATTTAAAAAAATGGAATCTGACAGGTTGATAGAAGCAGAATTGAAGGCTTTGCGCGATACGCTGAATTAAGATTTTTCATTAAAAGGATTTTACGGGAAATAGAGAGGTGTAGTCCATGGTTAACACTTTGCAGGATTTTTTCTTATATGGCGTTATCATCAGTACGGCTTTGACCTTCATATTAGTCCTTTTTAATGATTTATTTGATGGACTTTTATTACCTCCATTTTTGAATCCTGTTCTGGTTCTCGCATTCTTTTCCATATTTTGTGGCATCGGTTACTTGTTTATTGCCTTTACTTCTATGTCACCTCTTCTTGCCACAATTTTTTCTGCCATTATCTCATTTATGATTGTTGCGTTTATTCATGTGTTTATTCTAGTTCCAGTCTCGACTGCACAAGAATCCTTGGTAATCACGGAGGAGGCTTTGAAGGGACGGCTTGGGAAAGTTATCATCTCCGTTCCAGAGGATGGATTCGGAGAAGTGCTCATCACGAGTAATAGCGGATCCTTTTCGAAGCCGGCTGTAAGCTTTGAGAAGGAACCCATTCCAGCTGATGCTGAGGTGCTGATCATTGATATACAAAATGGGGTTTTATATGTGAGCCCTTATGAAAATTCTAATTTAGGATAGGGGATTGAATATGACATTAATCTATATCGGTATAGGAATTATTGCTGTATTACTTTTAAGTTTTCTTGGCGTTTTCGTTACAAAATATAAGACGGCAGGGCCCGATGAAGCGCTGATTGTAACAGGCAGCTTCCTCGGCAGTAAAAATGTACATATTGATGAGTCAGGGAACCGAATCAAGATTGTACGCGGCGGCGGAACATTCGTGCTGCCTGTATTCCAGCAATCTGAGCCGCTCAGCCTATTATCAAGCAAGCTTGAGGTTTCCACTCCGGAAGTATATACCGAACAAGGCGTGCCGGTTATGGCTGATGGTGTCTCGATTATCAAAATCGGCAATACCATCTCAGAGATTGCCACAGCGGCTGAGCAATTCCTCGGCAAGACGAAAGAGGACAGGGAGCTCGAGGCAAGGGAAGTACTTGAAGGGCATCTGCGCTCTATCCTTGGTTCAATGACAGTAGAGGAGATTTACAAGAACCGAGAGAAATTTTCTCAGGAGGTTCAGCGTGTCGCCTCACAAGACTTGGCGAAAATGGGACTTGTGATTGTTTCCTTTACGATTAAGGATGTACGGGATAAGAATGGCTACTTAGAATCACTTGGTAAACCGCGTATCGCGCAAGTAAAGAGAGATGCAGATATTGCCACAGCTGAAGCGGACAAAGAAACACGGATTAAACGAGCAGAAGCGGCGAAGGAAGCAACAAAGGCCGAACTAGAAAGAGCAACAGAAATTGCGGAAGCAGAAAAGGTCAATCAATTGAAGATTGCGGAGTTCCGCCGCGAGCAGGACAGCGCGAAGGCAAAAGCCGATCAGGCGTATGATCTAGAAACAGCTCGCTCCAAGCAAGAGGTCACAGAGCAGCAAATGCAAATCAAAATCGTTGAACGTCAAAAGCAGATTGAGCTTGAGGAAAAGGAAATCCTGCGTCGTGAAAAGCAATATGATTCCGAAGTGAAGAAGAAAGCGGATGCGGACCGTTATGCTGTTGAGCAGGCAGCCTCCGCAGAAAAAACGAAGCAGCTGACTGAAGCGGACGCAAATCAATACCGGATTGAGGCGATGGCGAAAGCAGACGCTGAACGCATTCGTTTGGATGGATTGGCGAAGGCCGAAGCCCAAAGAGCACAAGGTGTCAGTGAAGCTGAAATTATCCGACTTAAAGGGGTTGCCGAGGCGGAAGCGAAACAGAAAATTGCCGAGGCCTTTGAACAATTCGGTCAGGCAGCCGTCATGGACATGATTTTGAAAATGCTTCCTGAATATGCGAAGGAAGTGGCAAAACCGCTCAGCAGTATTGACAAGATTACCATTGTTGACACAGGCAGCGGCAGCGGAGCAACAAGCGGTGCTAATAAGGTCACTGGCTATGCCACGAATTTAATGGCTACCCTCCAAGAATCTTTGAAAGCCTCCTCTGGTATTGATGTAAAGGAATTACTGGAAAGCTTTGCTGGCAAGAATGCGGTAGCAGCCCCTAGAGTTAATTTGGAAGAGGAGCTGTTAAAGGGAGATTTGCCTGAAGTGAAAGGGTTAGATTAACCTGCGAAATAGTAAGCTGCATGTTTAAATGATAAAAATACATTTACGAAAAAAGAAGGTGGCTGCCACCCTTAACTTAGGGAAAAGCAGCTACCTTCTTTTTAACGTTCACAGGCTATGCCGTCTTTATCACGGTCCTTACTTTTATTTGCTTTATATAATTCTGCTGAAACTTTCGGCTTATATTTTGTTTTTCCACCCTTATTTTTTACTTTTGAAGACTTGGCCACGCCGCCCTTATAAACTTTATTTAATTCTGTACAGTTTTTATATGTTTTAGCCTTTGCTTCAGCGACTTCTACTGTACTAAATGAAAAACCTAAAATAATGGTAGAGGATAATAAGATTGCAGAGAATTTTTTCATCATTCATATTCCTTTCTATAATAAAATGAAAAGGTTATTTACTTAAATGCATATCAATCTATCTGTGATGTAGTTTAATAGAGCCAAAAGCTTAACCAATCTAGAATGCTAGAAGACGACGACAATGGTTGGAATATCACACCCCTCCTCTTTTTGTGAATCTTTTGTCCTGATTTAATATTACCATACTTGATAAAATTTGGTAATACACTAATCTTTATGAACTACTCAGGAAATTAATATTCACTTGCATGATTGATTAATACCCCTGAAAAGGTATTGTTTCAGGTTCTGAAAGATAATCTGTTTAATAAGATTCATCTTTTTGAAACGGGTTCATAATTTTTATCGAGGGTAGAGAAATTTTGCACCTTATCATGAAAACTAAATCTAAGAAACTAGCGATAGACCAGATTGGTTTCGTTTTACGCATAGAATGAATACCGAACATGTATTGGATGAAGGTCATTTTATTGAGGACAACAGGATCAATACTGGGGCGATCTCGTTCAGCCGAATAAGCATCCTCGAATAATGAGTAAATGAAGGAGAAATCAATGGCGGCTTCGACTTTCCGAACCAAATGGTTCTCAGGTACGAGTTTATCTAATGTAATCATTTCTAATTGTTCGGTTTTTAGGGATATATGGTTAACATGTCATCATCACCTTGGATAAGAATCGGCAACCCTATTATACCAAATGAGGATATTTCAGTTTTCTCTCTCCTATTTTCGGCAGAATGGGCGAGACTCTCGGTACGGAGAAGGAGGCAGGCTGATGACAGCTCTTGCCGAAGGCGAGCTGGCGAAAGCAGCTCCCCCACGGTTCGCTGAGTCCGTTCTGCCGAAAATAGCTTTAATGTCCATATAGTGTGCGAGAGTATGAAAAAATTACCTGTACATAATGATTTTTATACATGGTAAATCTCCCATAAAAATTCCTTCAAACCTGTTGACATTTCCAACACAACTTTCCATAATAAGAAGA